>JBILJL010000055.1:0-10830 GCA_044377255.1 Bacteroidia bacterium | reverse complement strand
GAACATGGCTATACTTTAATTTTAAAAACAAGATAGCTAAATGATTCTTGTTACGGCTTGGAGCTTTGGGTATTCATAACCTTTAGGCTCTTTCAACTTTATGGTAAAGTTGCTATTTTGTTTTTAAATCAAACTTTTGTCCTAGTTGGGATTTTTGGTTTGAATGTGAAATTTGCCCTTAAGAACTCACTTTTGTCCTAGTTGGAACTTTGCAGTTTGAGTTGGAGTGTGAGTTTTGAGGGACTCAATCAGTTTGCAGTGTTCGCCTTTCGCTGTTGCTCAGGGCTCACACTTCAAACTGATTTCGTGGAGCTGCAGGGATTCGAACCCTGGTCCGGAAGTGCAATAAACGTGCTTTCTACATGTGTAGCGAAAGCATTGTGTTCGGACTTAGCAGGTTGCTTCGCTTACCAACTATGCCTATATCTACTGTGTACGTTTAAATGCCCGCAGCTTGCAAACAAACGCCCCTATCTGATGACGGTTCTAGTGGATATGCGATAAGAGATACACATCCGAACCGAAGGCATCGCGTAATCGTCCTGATTAGGCAGCCATTGCGAATTGAGTTTCGCCAACTATAGTTTTGGAAATTGAGATTATAGTGCCAACTGTCCAATGCACTACATGCTTACACGTCAACCAATCACCCCGTCAATACCGGTCAGCCCCATAAATAAAGAACGAACCACAAAGATACGTGTTTTGAAATAACTCTACACATACATTTTTTTAAGCATACAAATCTGTTGTGATATAATGAATTCTTGTAGCAATACTTTTGGTTCAAACAATATATTTTTATGATTGGCGTTTTTTGAACATGAAAACCAATCATGTTCTTTACTTGCTTTTTTCAGGGATAGGATCAAGCATGGCATTTATTTACCCCACTACCGAATCAACAGAAACGCTCGAATCGGCTATTAAAAACAAGAAAATTAACTGCAGTTTCCAGAGCACCTCCAACACCTCACACTATGGGAAATGCCTCACATTGGTGCTTAAAAACAATACGCCCTCCAAAATTGAAATTGCCATTCCTGCAGGCATGCAAGTGAATCCAAAAGATTCAAATTATCAAAATTTAGTGGTTACTGAAAACATGTTTGTAGGCATCAACCCAAACGAAAACAAAACAATTCCTGTTTATGCCATGTGCACAGAATCGCATGATATGGCGCCCGGTAATGAAACCATATCCTACAAACTAGTAAAACCAGCTACTGGCAACTTAAATGAAGTGGCGAATTTTATTGCCAAAGAGAAATTACATAACAGCGAAGGTCAGAATGCTGTTTGGTGCATTAGTAATAAAAAACCTTTAACTGAAATTAGCGGATATGATACCACAGCAGTAAGAAAACTACAAACTTTAGTAGCAAAAATTACCCATCAAAAAATGCCGGCTCCACCAGCTAAAACTGATTATAAAAGAAATTACTATGCACCTGTATCAACAATGCAAATAAAGGTTGGCGGCTCATACTCCTTTGCATTTAGTCATGAAAAAAATGTGCATATTGGCATGTTCAATACCCAAAATGTTTTGGTGAGAGAATTGTATAAAAACGAACATGAACCAGCAGGTAGAAATACCATTAAGTACGCCTTCGATGCAAGTGTTTACACCGACTCCCTTTATTATATGCGCATGTATGTTAACGGCGAAAAGAAACTAGAAAGCAAAATGGTGATGAATTAAGCTTGTTGGCCATTTAAACTACTTCTTTTTAGTTTAATCTTTCCAAAATCCCATAGTCACAATACCCCAATTAGAGGTATTATAATAATCCTTTTCGGCACTATGCAATAAAATGATGGAAAGGGAAACCCTAATCTTTAATTGGCGAGTGATTGATGATTCTTTCTACAGATTGAACCAAATAAATAGAATCCAGAGCATTTAAATTAATTACCCTAAAAGGCGATTCATTGCGCCTACGCCACTCCCATTCATGTATGGTTTTGATGTTGCCGTTATCGTACCACCAAGCTGTATATTGAATGTGGGGTCCTTTCTTTAAAATGCCAAAAATGCAGGAATAATCTCTAACTTTCTCTCAATGAAGTTCTCTAATTCAAAAAACTACAGGTTTAATTTAGGCATGAATTTTTATTTCCTCCTAAACGAAGATAGGGAACTAGAAATTATCTATTTTTCTATTTATTCTTTCTTAAAAAAAATTAGCCTCCTAAAAAATTATCGCTTATTTTGCGCCTTTAATCACTAAATTAGTAATCACATGCAATACGATGTAATAGTTATTGGTAGCGGTCCCGGTGGATATGTTGCTGCCATTAGAGCAAGTCAGTTGGGTTTAAAAACTGCAGTTGTTGAAAAAGCAGAATTAGGAGGTGTTTGTTTAAATTGGGGTTGTATTCCAACCAAAGCCTTGTTAAAATCGGCTCAAGTATTCGAATATATTAAGCATGCAAAGGATTACGGCATTGAAGTAAGTGAGGCCAAACAAGACTTTAGCGCTGTGGTAAAAAGAAGCAGAGATGTTGCCAATGGCATGAGTAAGGGCATTGCTTTTTTAATGAAGAAAAATAAAATTGATGTGATTACTGGTCATGGCAAATTAATAAGTGGCAGTAAAGTTGAAGTGACAGATGCTGCCGGAGCTAAAACAACTCATGATGCCAAACACATTATATTAGCAACAGGATCTAGAAGCAGAGAATTGCCGTCTGTTAAAATGGATGGCAAAAAAGTAGTTGGTTACCGTGAAGCCATGGTATTACCTCAACAACCAAAGAGTATTTTGGTAATGGGTAGTGGGGCAATTGGATGTGAGTTTGCCTATTTTTATAATGCTATGGGAACCAAGGTTACTATTGTAGAATTCTTGCCTACTATCCTTCCTATTGAAGATGAAGAAGTGAGCAAAGAGGTAGCTAAATCATTCAAAAAATCAGGTATAGATATTATGACCAGCTCATCTGTTGAAAGCGTTGATACAACTGGAGCAGGCTGCAAAATAAAGGTTAAAACAGCAGAAGGCATAAAAGAACTTGAAGCAGATATTGTTTTATCTGCAGTAGGTATCCAAACTAATTTAGAAAATTTAGGACTTGAAGCTTTAGGTATAAAAACCGATAAAGGCAAAGTAATCGTGGATGATTTTTATGCCACTAATTTAAAAGGAGTTTATGCAATTGGAGACATTGTAAAAGGCCCTTCATTAGCACACGTTTCAAGTGCAGAAGGTATCATTTGTGTAGAGAAAATTGCTGGCCACCATCCTGAGCCATTAAACTATAATAATATTCCAGGTTGCACTTATTGCTCCCCTGAAGTTGCATCTGTAGGTTACACAGAAAAGGCTGCCAAAGAAGCAGGTTATGAAATTAAAGTAGGAAAATTCCCATTCTCTGCAAGTGGAAAAGCCAGCGCAGGTGGTGTTAAAGAAGGATTTGTGAAATTAATTTTTGATGCCAAGTATGGTGAATTCCTAGGCGCACATATGGTAGGAGCAAATGTTACAGAAATGATTGCTGAAGTAGTTGTTGCTAGGAAATTGGAAACTACGGGTATGGAAATCATTAAATCGGTTCATCCACACCCAACCATGAGTGAGGCAATTATGGAAGCTGCCGCCCAAGCATATGGCGAATGCATTCATTTATAGAATAAGAAGAACATACTTCCTTTTCAAAACACCCGCATTTTACCGAAAAAAATAAAGCAATATGAAAAGGAATTTGGCTTTTGTACTACTAATTGTTTTACAATTATTAGGCAGTAACTTCTTTGCATTGAGTCAAACCAAACCTGATAAAGAATTAAAAATGGCGCTCAATGAAAGTGGCTCCCATTATTTAAAGACAACTTTTACCGGACAAGTATGGGCTAGGTATAATCAAAGTAATCCAGGAACAACTGTTTATGGTTACAATAAGGATGAAACTTTCGATATAGGATTGCGCAGAGTGAGGTCTCAGATTTTTGGGCAAGCATCTGATAAGGTTTTCTTTTATTCTCAGATAGGAATAAACAATTACAACTATATGAGTGCAAGAAAACCAGGCATTTTTGTGCACGATTTGGTTATAGAATACCAATTGAAGCAAAGAAATTTAAGCGTAGGCGCCGGATTAAGTTCTTGGAACGGATTAAGTAGATATTCTTCTATTGCCATTGCCAGTATTTTAGGATTAGATGGGCCGCTATATCAACAAACTACCAATGATGTAACGGATCAGTTTTTTAGGAAGTTTAGCATTTATGGAAAAGGTAAGTTGGGGAAATTAGATTACCGCCTGATAGTTACAACACCTATGGCTACTCAAAATGCAGGAGCTAACTTTGTAAAACCTATCAATACCAATTCCGACTTTTCGCTTAAGCCCGCCAAATTGCAACATAGTGCTTATTTCATGTATCAATTTTTGGATGAAGAAAGCAATTTAACACCATTTACTACAGGCTCCTATTTGGGCAAAAAAAGAGTATTCAATATTGGAGCTGGTTATCAATTTCAACCAAGCGCTATGTGGCATTACCATGATACTACATTAGTAACTAGAAAAATTGTAGAAGAAAATCTTTTCAATTACAATATTGATGCTTTTTATGATGCACCTATAGGTTCAAAAGGAGCTGCTTTAACAGCCTATTTGGCCTATACACACCTAGGGTTTGGCAAAAATTATATTAGAGATTTAGGCGTTATGAACCCAGCTGATTTTGCCAATACCACTTGTTTAAATGGAGGAGGAAATGGCATCCCACTTTATGGAACGGGAAATGTCATTTATTTTCAATCTGGATATTTATTCCCACATAATTTTTTGGGTCAAAATAACGGGCAATTGCAACCTTATATCATGATTCAACATTCAAACTATGAAAGGCTAAAAGACCCCATGCAGGTTTATGATGTGGGTGTGAATTACTTCCTAGATGGCAATAGAGCCAAGATTAGTATGGATTTGCAAAATCGACCTGTTTTCGATTTTAATGGATCAAATATTGGGCGCAGAAATGCAATAGTTTTACAACTACAGGTAGCAATATAAATTAAAATAGTCGAGTGCCACTTGCCCATTGCAATTGGTACTTGGCTTTTGCATATTTAGCAACCGTTTCTGCTAATTTGGTTTGGGCTTCTAATAAGCCTCTCTCCCTTTGGTTCACTAAAAACAATGAACTTTCACCGCTTTCAAATCTTGTTTCTTCGGCATTACGTAACAAGATAGCATTGCTTACCAATTCTCTTTGGATTTCAATTAATTGCTGACTAGTATTAAGGCTATTATAAGATTCCAAAATATTGTTCAAAACTTCTCTCCTGCCCTGTTGTAAATAAAATTGATTTTGCTGTAATTTATAATTGGTTAAATCTAATTTACCGCGCTCTTTTCTCAACAATACACTAGAGTAAAAAGTAACACCCAATTTATAGTTTTTCATAAACAAACCATCAACTTCATCTTTGCTCCCCGATGTATATGTTTGAAAAGGAATATACTCCAAATTAAGTTGGGGCTTCAAATTTTCTATGGCCAGTTTTCTTTCTAGTTGCGTTTGCTGTAATTTCACCTTCAACTTTTGAATATCTGGATGTATGTCTTCTGCATTGTTGCTTAATACCCTGATTGAATCTATTGAGATTTTTTGAATTTCTGAACCCTTCTCAGAAGGAATAACCGTTGGCGCCAATTGCAATGCGTTGTTGTTTTCATCCCAAAGATAATTAGACAATTCAATTGAGCTATTTCGAAATGCCAGTTCCATCTCGGCAAGCATGCCTTCACGTCTTTTGTATTCAACCCAAGCTTCAACACTGTCTATTGGTTTTTCTTCCCCACCTAAAATTCTACTTACAATAAAATCTTTTCTATTTTTTGCCAATAAATAATTCTCTTTGGTTAATTCAAACTGAGCATAACTTTGTTGCCAATCCCAATAAACTTTGGCTGCAGAAAGCAACAACTTATTTATTTGACTTACCTGTTCAGCATCGTTTAAGCCTTTTAATAATTGGGCTTGACGCAATTGATTTCTTCTAACATCTGTGAGCAAACCTCTCAATACAGGAACCGAAACGCCAGCATAAAACAATTGGTATTGAACATTCTGGGTACCTCCGGTAATTGGATCAAATTTTCCTTTTTCCGAACTTACAGAAAAGCCATCGTTTTGATCCAAACCTCCTTTAAAATCAATACCAATTAAAGTGGGGATTTTAATTTGAGGTTCAATATAAGTATATGAATTTTCTCCTTTGGTTTTCTTGGTATCATAGTTTGCAGAGATAACCGGATCAAATGCTCCCCTCGCACTTCTTAACTCTGCTTTTGCCATTTCGGGCAATAAATACGCTTGTTTTGCTATCGGGTGGTATTTGATAATTTGGTCATAAAAATCATTGAACATCAAGCGCGAAGTATCCTGAGCAAATGCTGGAAATGAAATCAAAAAAACAATTATATTTAAGCAACCAAATGTCCAGTTTCTTTTAATGATCATGCCTATTTCTTCTTTACTTCATTACCTGATAAATCTCTAATAAAATCGGGCGGAAAACCATTAAACTGACGCCATAACTCATACCATACTTGTACATTTTTTAGCATGGCCCAACCATAAATACCACCACCCGCTCTCACCAAGTCTGGCCATCCTTCATCATTTGGATCAGGCACTACCAAAACCCTAAACAACCCATTACTGCTATTAACTCTATCAACTGCTTGCACAATACCTCCGAACGTTCCAACTCCTACATTTGGCCAACCAGAAAAAACCAAGGCAGGCCATCCATCAAATTGAATGCGCACAGGAACGCCAATTTCCATTAATGGTAAATCCATAGCCCTAACATACAATTCTGCAGCCATGCGGGCCTCAGAGGGCACAATACTTACCAAATCCTCTCCTTCTTTTATTAACTCCCCTAAACCAGATTTCATGGCTTTGGCAATATATCCATTTTGAGGCGCTCTGATTACATAAAACCCTGATCTTAGCTCCAAGTTTGATAGTTCAACCTGCATCTTTGAAACCTCAGCCTGACTCTCAAACAACTCTCCAACAGTTTCATTAATGGCAGATTCTGCTTTGGAAATTTTATCAATATAATCAGCTTCAACAGAATTTAATTCTATTTCAGAATTAATCAATTCGTTTTGAACCGAGTTATATTTATTCTCAGATTCAACCATTTTGGCTAAAGCTTCTTGTGTTTTACTATTTCTATTTTGCAATTCGGTAAGTGACGCAAGTCCTTTCTTAAACAAGGCATCTAAACGCTCATATTGGTCTTGGGCCAGCTTAGCATTAATTTTTGCCGATTCAAGCGCTGCCTTTTCCCCAGCAACTTTAAAACGCATTTGCTTAACCTTATTGCGTGATTGCTGAAGCTTAAACTTCAATCCATCTTGCAAGGCTACAACCTGTCTTTCATTGGCCTGAATTTTCTCTCTTTTAGCAATAATTGCATCCTGCTTATTACCAATTTGCGCGCTGGTTCTATTGATTAATTTTGGGTCAAAAAACTTATCTTTTACCTCTGTAATTACACAAATAGTATCTCCTCTTTTAACAAATTGTCCTTCTTGAACCAACCACCTGTCTATTCTTCCAGCTATGATTGAAGGTATAACTTGCGGCCTATCTTCAGGCCTTAAGGGTATTACTTTACCTTTACCTTGAACACTTTGTTGCCAAGGCAAAAACAAACATAATATTAAAAACAAAAAGGTGCCAATTAACCAATTTCTAATGATGGTAAACTTACGCGGTGTATTCACCAAACGCATGGTATATAAAGATTCTGGATTCAACTTGTTATCTTCTTTGAAGTGCATAGTTAATTAATTAAGCAAAAGGCAACGACTTTCTTTTCTCTAATTCGGCATAAGTACCTTGATCAATAATTGCGCCATCCTGCATGACAATTATTTTATCGCATCGTTCCATTATTTGTGGAATGCTACTAACTATTAACATGGCATAATCGCCTTTAAATAAGTTTTGAAGCAAATCAATCTTTTCTTGAGATTGCACATTGTGAAAGAATTCATCTATTACCAATAAATTTGGGTTCAAAACGAAACTCCTAGCTAACAATATTTTCTTAACAATATTACTTGGAAAATTTTTGCCTTCTGGCTGAACCTGAGATTGCAAGCCTTCTTTGAGACTAGCAACAAATTTCTCTAAACCTGCCAATTGAATAGACTTGATGATATCTCTGAGTAAAATACCGCTTCTCCCTAGAGTGATATTCTCCTCAATAGTACCCTCAAAAACGTCGGAAAGATTTAAATTATCACCAATGATACTTCTGTAACTATCTATGTTTAATTCTCTTATTGAAATTCCGTTTAATTTAATTAGCCCTTCGTACAAATGAAACAAGCCTACAACCGTTTTAACCAATGTTGTTTTACCAGAATCATTGTACCCAGTAATACATACTTTTTCACCCTTATTAATGGTGAAGCTAACTCCTTTATAACAATAATCTTTTGCCTCTGGGTATTTATATGATAAATTGGAAATTTCTAATTGAAATTCATTTTCAATGTTAATATCACCTACTTCTCTACCTGCATTATTCTCTATTTCGGCATCAGTAACCTGACCAATCTTATCTAGAGCTGTGAGCATATCATAAACTACAGCGATGGTGCTTATTAATTTTTCTACCGAGTTTATAACCAAAACAATAATGATTTCGGAAGCAACAAACTGACCTAGATTAATTTGCTCTTGAAAAACCAATGCACCACCAAGAATGAGTAAACCAGCGGTAATAATTGTTTTGAAAGCTATAATTGCAGAAAACTGCGTAACCAAAATACTAAAATGCTTTTTTCTGTAGGAAATATATTTCTCTAATAACCTATCTACTTTCTTAATTGGTAAACTTGCAATTCCTGCTAATTTAAATGATTGAATAGACCTTCCCAATTCCTCTAGCCAATAAACTACTTGGTATTTGTATTTAGATTCATAAATACTTGTTTCTAATCCCTTTTTACTTGTTAGGTAAAACACCAGTGTAATACTTATTAACACCACTAACCCAAACAAAATAAAATAAGGATGATAAAAAGATAACAACAATAAACCAAACAAAATTTGAATGATAGCAGAGGTAAAATCAACCAGTATTTTAGGCAATGATTTTTGAACATTTAAAACATCAAAAAACCTATTGATTAGCTCTGGCATATAATGATTACCCATAGATTCCAATTTCAATTTTGGAATTCTATACGCAAAATCAAACGCGGTTTTGGCAAACAAACGCTGCTGCAAAATTTCAACAATACTCAATTGCTTAACCTGCAACCAACCAGCAACCGCAGTAGCCACTACCACCAATACCATTAATACAAATACACTTTCTAAAAGTAATCCACCACTCATTAAACCCACAATGGCTTGTATTCCTAGTGGAAGCGTTAAATTTACCAGTGCTATCATGATTGCAAAAAAGTAGATGGTATATACATCTTTTTTTTCTGCCTTCAACAAATGAATCAACCTTTGCATAGGCGTGGGCTTTTGTCCAGGTTCCAATTTTAAATTATTGGTAACTTTGAATCCAGTTAAAAACACAATATTATTTTTGTCGGCCTCCAGCATAGGTTCACCTTGGTTCAACACAAATGAATTGTCTGTATTTAATTCGCCATAACGTTTTATTGAATTTAAGAGCGTATCACTATTTGCAAAACTTTCTACAGATAGTGGCGCTTCTATCTCAAAAACTACCTCTACACTTTTTTTCGAACTGATGTGCTTCAAAAGAATTGGCTTTAATTCTTTTGAACTAGCATGAAAGGCAATAATCGGAAAATCCAATGATCCCAAAAGCGATTTAAAATCAGACTCATTCATTACCCTCACCTGAAAATCGAACTGAGCAAAATCAGCAACATCTTTCAGTTTATCATAAAAGTCCGAAAAATCATTCCCAATTTCATCCTCGTAACGAAATTTATTTTCGTGCAAATTGAAATGATCCAATTGGCAATTGGATGCGGTTGCAAACGCTTCAAGTAATCCAATGATTTGTTTTTTCAACATAAGACATAAGAAACAAGTAAAATGGTTATAGGTTTTACTGTTTGCGGAAAAGTAAAATTTAATGTTTAGATTTCATTATTTTTTTTTACACATTCGCTGTTAAAAATTGTAAACAAAAAAAATGCATTTTGCGATCCAAAACAAAATCTTATTTTTGCTGAACGTAAATTATACAATCACCTGATTATGATAAACAAAGATATCTCTGAAAATTTAATGAAGAGTGCATCTGCTGCACATTTGAACCTTTCACCTGCCGAATTAGTGAAACATGCACTAATCAATGGGGAGGGTACTTTAAACGACACTGGTGCCTTAATGGCTGATACTGGTGAATTTACGGGTAGGTCGCCGAAAGACAAATTTACCGTTTGTGATGCCAAAACAGAAAACACTGTTTGGTGGGGAGATGTAAACTTTAAGTTTGAACCTAGTAAATTTGAAGCATTGTTAGAAAAGGTAATCAAACATTATGCAGGAAAACCTGTGTACGTGAGAGATTCATATGCTTGTGCTGATGAGCGTTACAAATTAAATGTGAGAGTTGTTAACGAAACAGCTTACCACAATTTATTTTGTTACAACTTGTTTTTACGCCCTACCGATGAGGAAGTGAAAAACTTTGAACCAGAATGGTTGATCCTAAATGCGCCCAGTTTTAAGGCTGTTGCTGCTGAAGACGGAACACGTCAGCATAATTTCTCAATTATTGATTTCACAAGAAAAATCATCTTAGTTGGGGGTAGTGGCTATACCGGAGAAATGAAAAAAGGTATTTT
>JBILJL010000054.1:0-10831 GCA_044377255.1 Bacteroidia bacterium | reverse complement strand
AGGTTATATTTATATAGTACTCTTCTTATCCTTTTGAAGAGACAACAGAAATAGGATATTAAACAGCAAAAAGAAACAATTTGATTCTTTATTTCAATTCCTTATTTTGGCACATGTTTTGGTTCGAACCAAATAATTTATAGCAAATGGAAAACAAAAATCACGTTTGGAGTTTCTCAACAGTTGGTGGCGTTAAACGCGTAAACCTTGAGTCTGGAGCAGATTTATTGGCCTTAGAATTCCTAGACCAAAAACTGTGGACTGCTCTTAGCTGCCCTGTGAATGGCTTAGAGATTGATAGCAAAACCTTGCAATTAATAGACAGTGATAAAGATGGACAAATAAGGGTTCCAGAAATATTGCATGCTGTAAAATGGGCCATGTCGTATTTAAAAAACCCAGATGATTTGTTGAAGCAAGAAGAAACTTTTCCGTTATCTGCAATCAATGATCAAACACCAGAAGGAAAATACTTGTTGGATTGTGCCCATATTATTCTACAAAATTTAGGTAAAAAAGATTCGCCCATATTAACCGTTGACGACACTTCTGATTTTGTAAAAATATTTACTGCAACTCCTTTCAATGGAGATGGTGTAATTACTGAAGATAGCGCAACTGATAGCGCTTTGATCCAAACAATCAATGAAATTATTTTATGTGTGGGTTCCAAAGAAGACAGGGGTGGCAAATTGG
This sequence comes from Bacteroidia bacterium, assembly GCA_044377255.1. GTDB lineage: Bacteria > Bacteroidota > Bacteroidia > UKL13-3 > UKL13-3 > B1. The sequence continues at coordinate 10,135 of JBILJL010000054.1, read as the reverse complement.
GCATTGACCAAGATTTGCTGAACCAATTTTTTGGATCAGTGGATTTGTATATTGAATGGCAAACTAAGTTGAATAGCAACTTGGAAAGCATTATGCCAATGGGCGAGCATACTGAGGTAGCCTATCAAAGTTGGTTAGCCGTACAATCCAAAGTTGATGATTATTTTCTGCGTTGTAAATTAGCCGCATTCGACCCATTAACAACTGAAGTACTCAACCAATTGAATGTTAGAGTTGAGTCTATAGCCGTAAAAGATTTAAACTCTTGCAGAGATGAAATTGCCACTTATCCTTTGGCAAAAATTGAGGCAGGTAAATCATTGCCATTGAGCAAAGGTTTGAACCCAATTTGGGAGACAGCTGTAGCTAGTTTTGTGCAAGAGGTGGCCAATAAATTGTTTCCAGGAAAAGACAGTATAACTGAGTTAGAATGGATGGCAATTGCCGCTAAATTTGCGCCATATGTAGCGTGGAAATCGCAGCAGGCAGGAGACTTGGTTGAGCAACTAGGATTGCCGCGCCTGCTAGAAATCACAGAGGCCAATCACCGCCTGGCATTGCAAGCATTGATTGATAAAGATATTGAAATAGCCGATGAAGCTGAGAGTATGATTTTGGTGGATCAGTTGGTGAGGTATCACAGAGATTTGTTTAGGTTATTGAAAAACTTTGTTACGTTTTTTGATTTTTATAGCCCTGGTTCAAAGGCCATTTTTCAGGCAGGTACCCTTTACATAGATCAAAGAAGTTGTACCTTGTGCATCAAGGTAAATGACATGGCCAGGCATGATATGATGGTAGCTACAAGCGGCATGTTTTTAATTTACTGCAAGTGTGTTTCTAAAGCAACAAAACAAGAAATGATTGTGGTTTCGGCCTTAACCAATGGCGACATTGATAATTTAATAGTAGGTAGAAATGCGGTTTTTTACGACAGAGATGGTCTAGATTGGGATGCAACGGTTATTAAAATCATAGATAATCCAATTAGTATCCGACAAGCATTTTGGTCGCCTTATCGCAAGGTGTCAAAATTTATAGGAACCCAAGTAAATAAGTTTGCCGCAGCGCAAGATGATAAGGTGCAATCACATGCCACCTCAAACATAGAAAAGAAAGTTACAGCAGCAGATGAGCATGCAAGCAAAAGTGTTGTAAGTGCTCCAGTGGAAGTGCCTGTGGCACCAGCAGGTCAGCCACCGCCACCATTTGATGTTGGAAAATTTGTTGGAATTTTTGCGGCAATCAGTTTGGCATTAGGTGCTTTAGGAGCAGCTGTTGCTTCAATTGTAGCCGGTTTTATGGCCCTTACTTGGTGGAAAATGCCGCTGGCAGTATTGGGCATTGTATTGTTAATTTCTGGTCCGGCCATGTTAATTGCTTACCTAAAGTTACGCAAAAGAAACCTTGCGCCAATATTGGATGCCAATGGATGGGCTATCAATGCCAAAGCAACAGTAAATATTAGTTTCGGTAATTTGTTAACCCAAACGGCTTCTTTGCCATTAAATTCTAGGGTAAATCTTATTGATCCATTTAAGAAAAAGGGCACACCAATTTGGAAGATTGTTTTAGGGGCTTTGCTCATTGCAGGCGCTGCACTTTATGCCTTGGTAAGGTTTGGGATTTTAAGCTTGTGGTAGTGCTTTACATTAATTAAAAGCTTACCTTGTTTTATCCTTATTTCACTTGTCATACTAAATAATCTTTAACTTCCATTTTGGCTTTCGTGATTTTAGGCTTGTTCTGGGTCGAATTATCTCATATTCCGCCACTTTGGCTCGTAATAGCCATATTTGGATTGCTTGGCGTTATTGTTTCGGGTATATTTGTAAGGATAATTTTTTTATCAATTTAAGGAAACAACAAATTTTAAAACATACAAATATGGACACTCAAAAAATTAGCGATCAAACCAAACAATTTATGGCTGATTGGCAAAAAAGATTAGAAGAAATGCAAATGCAATTTTCTTTAGGTAAAATGGATGCAGTAGATGCTTTTGAAAAGCAAAAAGAACATTACCGCACAATGCTATTAACCTTTAAAGAAAACATCGACAAAGGCACAGGTATGGCGGAAGAAAAAGTTGCTGAAATGAAAACTAAAATTGAAGAGCTTCGCTTACAACTTACTTTAGGAAAAGCCGATGGCATGGATGCTTTTGAAGAACAAAAAAAGAAAATTGAATTGGCCATGCACGAATTGTATGTTGCCAACAAAGGCAATGTTGATGAGGCTTACAATAAAACGCTTACCATGTTTGATCACAACGCCGAAGCTTTTAAAACAGGCCTAGAAATCGTAAAATTGCAGTTCTCTTTGGCTAAAATGGATGCAAAAGAAACCATGGAAGAAAAGCAAAAAGAAATCAGCGATAAAATGGTTGAGCTAAATAGCCAATTCAAAACTATTCAAACTGCTGCAATGGAAAATGTAGACGAAATGAACAAGCAGTTGCGCGATAATTTTGATAAAATGAAGGCCTACGCAGAAGGCTGGATGAAGAAATAACCCATTTGTTCATTCGCGCGAGATGTGCTACTTTTGCGGTCCCGCTGAAATGGCGGGACTTTTTACAAATACATGAGTCTCAAACAAGAAATAGATAAGAGAAAAACTTTTGCCATCATTTCCCATCCCGATGCAGGTAAAACTACTTTGACTGAAAAATTCCTGCTTTTTGGTGGTGCCATTCAAGTGGCTGGTGCCGTAAAGAGCAATAAAATTCGAAAAACCTCCACTTCCGATTTTATGGAAATAGAGAAGCAACGCGGTATTTCTGTGGCTACTTCCGTAATGGCTTTTGAATACAAAGACAAACGCATCAACATCCTTGATACTCCTGGTCACAAGGATTTTGCTGAGGATACTTATAGAACGCTTACAGCAGTGGATAGTGTAATTGTGGTGGTAGATTCGGTAAAGGGTGTGGAAGAGCAAACAAAGCGCCTGGTAGAAGTTTGTAGAATGCGCAATACCCCTGTTATTATTTTCATCAATAAAATGGACCGTGAGGGTAAAGATCCTTTTGATTTAATAGAGGAAATTGATGGCACACTTCATATCCAAACGCAGCCTTTAACTTGGCCAATTAATCAAGGTTCATTGTTTAAAGGCGTTTATAATTTATACAAGAAAGAGCTCAATTTATTTGAGTCGAATAAGAGTCAGTTAGCCGATGAAGTAATTAGCATTGAAAGCCTGCATGGCGAGCAAATACTCAAATACTTGAGCGAAAAAGACACCAAAAAACTGCGCGATGATGTGGAATTAATAGAAGGTGTGTTTGAACCTTTCGATAAAGAATTATACCGAGCAGGTTTATTGGCTCCCGTATTTTTTGGTTCGGCCATAAATAATTTTGGCATACAAGAATTATTGGAAACATTTTTAGATATTGCTCCTAGTCCGCGCAGCAGAGAGGCTGCCGAGCGCATGGTGAGTGCAGATGAGAACAAACTCAGTGGTTTTGTGTTTAAAATACATGCCAACCTTGATCCAAATCACCGCGATAGAATTGCCTTTATGCGCGTATGTTCTGGTAAGTTTGAACGCAATACATTTTACTACCATACACGTACCGGCAAGAAGCTAAAATTTGCGAATCCAGCAACCTTTATGGCCAATGAAAAAATACTCACTAGTGAGGCATATCCTGGAGATGTAATTGGCCTATACGACAGTGGTAATTTTAAAATAGGCGATACCTTAACAGAAGGCGAAAACCTTCATTTTAAAGGCATCCCCAGCTTCTCTCCAGAGATTTTTAAGGAGCTAGAAAACCGCGATCCCATGAAAACCAAACAATTGGAAAAGGGCATTAACCAATTGAGTGAGGAAGGAGTTGCGCAGTTGTTTAAGCAAGAACCGGGCAATAGAAAAATAATTGGGACTGTTGGAGATCTTCAGTTTGAGGTAATACAATTTAGGCTCGAACACGAGTATGGCGCCAAGTGTGCCTTTATTCCATTGAAGTTTTTCAAAGCATTTTGGATTACTTGTCCAGACAAGAAAATCCTCGAAACATTCATGATTCGTAAGTCATACGCCATTGTGCGCGACAAAGAAAATAATCCCGTATTCTTAGCCGAAAGTGAATGGAATGTAACCTTATCAAAAAACGATTATCCCGAGATTGTTTTCCATACCATCTCTGAGTTTGATGTTGCCCATTCGGCAGGCTCAGGGTGACGTTCCCCCTTCGACAGGCTTAGGGTGACGCTCCCCCTTCGACGAGCTCAGGGTGACGCTCCCCCTTCGGCAAGCTCAGGGTGCGACCTTTTTACAACCCCGTAGCTTTGAGAAGGTCGGCTTCGGTGATGAAACCTTTGTGTTCCCAAACCAATTTGCCGTCTTTGTATAGCTCTAGGAAAGGAATGCTTTCAATTTTTTTGGCCTGGCATAATTCAGGGTTTTCATCCGAATCTATTGCTATTAAAGTTAATTTATCAGCTTTGTCTTGGCTAATTTTTTCCAAGATTGGTGCCAATTGTTTGCATGGTTTACACCAAGTGGCGTTAAAATCTACCAATACATATTTAGGGCTGTTTACTTTTTGCATGTATGCCTCAAGACTCAATCCTTTAGGAGCTGAATCGGCATTTTCGCCAGCAGGTACATCTGTTACAACTTCTTTTCCTGCGTTGTTCCATGCTAACATGCCGGGCATTTCATAAACGGTGGTAAAGCCAGCTTTGCGCATTTCATTTGCAGCACTTGAGCTTCTTCCGCCCGAAAGACAATAAACAAAAACCGGTTTGCTTTTGTCGAATCCAGTTATTTGGGTTGAAAAATCGGCGCTATTTGCATCTATATTCTTGGCATTTTTTAAATGGCCACCATTGTATTCTTCGGCCGTGCGCACATCTATTATTTGGGCATCGGATGTTTTGTTTAATAAGGTTTCAAATTCATCTACCGTTACTTTTCCGCCTTTGCCTGTATTTTGTTGGCAAGCGCCTAATCCAATGTTTATGATTAGTGCCAAGACTAAGGCCAATTTATTTATTGCTTTCATATTTTATTTATTCTATTTCTTTGTTTGATTTTACTTCGGTAAAGATAATGTCTTTGGCATTATTTTCTGTTTTTCCTTAAATCATTCACCACATTTGTTTAACTTGCCTTAGATGAAAACAGTTAATTTTTAGCAAATAAACTAGTTATGTGGCTGCTGATATAGCAAATTAAGAACGAAAATGGAGAAGCAAAAAAACAACCCACTACATGGTATAACCCTTGAGCAAACATTGAATTATTTGGTTGAAACAAAAGGGTGGGAATATTTGGGAGAAGAAGTTAAGATCAACTGTTTTCAATCTAATCCAAGTATCAAATCTAGTTTAACTTTTTTGCGCAAAACGCCTTGGGCGCGCAGCAAAGTTGAGAGTCTCTATTTGTTTGTAAAAAGAAAGGAAGAGAAAAAACTTATAGAAGAACGCATAAAAAATGCAGATGGAGAAATCAAGGTTTTTTCAACAGAATATGCTGCTTGTATGACCATTTTTGATAGCAATACACCCCCATTTTTTGATCCAAAGGAGCGCAATCAGTTTAAAGATTGGTTAATGAAAAAAGCTTCGGGTGAATTGGCTTATCCCAGTTCAAGTACAGAGTATTATTTTGTTTATGTGTTGGATCAAACCGTAATTGCTTGCGCTGGATATTACGTAACCAAAGAAAACCCAATGGCTGCAATGGCCTGGGGAATGGTTCACAGTAGTTTTCATAACAAAGGCATTGGCACCTTATTGCTAAATTACAGAATGAACCATATTCAAAAACACCACCCAGATTTGGCTATTCGTTTGGGCACTTCGCAGTACACTTATAGGTTTTATGAAAAAATGGGCTTTAAAGTAAAAAGTATTACCAAAGATGGCTATGGATTAGGTTTAGATACTTATGAAATGGTTTCAAAATTTTATGTAAATATTGTTTTGTAAACACGATTTGCATAAAAATTTTCTATATTTGAAAAATGAAATTTGAAAGAATAGCTCAGGCGCATTTGGTTAAACTGGCTAAAACTTTTAGGGCAGTGGCAATAGTGGGACCACGGCAAAGTGGCAAAACAACATTGGTAAAATCTGCCTTTAAGGATAAACCCTATCTTTCATTCGAGAATATTTCTACGGTCAATCAGTTTAAGAGCGACCCTGAACATTTCATACAGCAATACCCCAACGGGTGCATTATGGATGAAGTGCAGCGGGTGCCTGAGATTTTCTCCTATCTTCAGATTGAAATTGACAAATCGAACAAAAAAGGACGATTTATATTAACTGGATCCACCAATTTTACGCTGATGCAATCGGTCACCCAAAGCTTGGCAGGCAGGTTGGTATTTTTAGATTTGTTGCCATTAAGCGTGCAAGAGATAAATTCTGTCAAAAATAATTTATATAAAGATAAGTGGGAGAATTTTGCCTGGCGAGGCGGCTACCCCGAAGCAGCCCAATTAAAAAGCAACCTGCACACTTGGTTTGATGCCTACTTGAGAACATACGTGGAAAGGGACATAAGACAAACCAGTATGATTGATAATATTCCGGCATTCCAACGTTTAATTTTTTTGTGCGCAGGCAGAATTGGACAACAAATAAATTTTGCATCCCTCAGTAACGAAGTTGGTGTAAATGCTACAACTATTCAAAAGTGGCTGGATGTATTGCAAAAGAACTATGTCATTTATTTTTTAAAACCTTACCTCAATAATTTTAACAAAAGAATAACCAAATCCCCCAAACTTTATTTTAACGATACAGGCCTTGCTAGTTGGCTGTTGTCGGTTCAAACCCCTGCCGAAATTGACAGAGTAAGTTTGTATAAAGGGGCATTATTTGAAAATTTTGTATTGAATGAAATGATGAAAACGAGATTGAACAAAGGCCATAGAAATAACCTGTATTATTTTAGAGATAGCAACGGCAATGAGGTTGATGTAATCATTGATAACGGGAAAGAGTTAGTGGCAGTTGAAATTAAATCGGCAAAGACCATTGCTAGCGATTTTTTTAAAGGTTTGGATTATTGGAAAAAAATTTCCGGTCAACAAAAAAGTATATTGATCTACTGTGGCGATGATGAATTTAAATACAGCAACGGCAACCAAGTGCTCAGCTGGAGAAGCATTTCAACTATTTAGCTTTATCTCTATTAAATTTTAGTATTCACTAGCTTTTATTTGCTTGCAATTTCTAAAACTGAAATTGCCTGTTCTTTAGATACAGAAGGGAAATCTTCTAAAAAATCAGCCAAAGAAATTCCTTTTTCGAGATGAGTGAATAAAGATTCAATAGGCACCCGTGTGCCAATAAAGACTGCTTGCCCACCAAGAATTTCCTTATCTACATTAATTAGGCTCTTAATTGATTTCATCTATCAAATATAAAATTTTTCTTTAGAAACCTAATTACCTAAGGCAACTTTACCTTGGCAATAAAAATTTGGTTGGGTTTATCATCTTCGCCGCGTTTGGTTTTTTCTTTAGAATGAACCGAACCAAAAACCAAGTAGGAATCATTGTACCAATAATTTAATCCAGTTCCAAGCAATTCTTGGTCTTTTGGCACAATATTTTTGTAGCCCAAATCTAGCTCACCCTCTTTTAAAAAATTACCATTCGCAGCATAGGTTCGGTAAACCATTTTGAAGGTATTTAAATAGGCAATATTGATTGTTTTGCTGGTATTTTCATTTAAACGAAGATGCGTTTCCATAACGGGAGGTTGATCAAATACATCCCTCCAATAGTTTGCATAAGATTTCTCATTTATAGGCATTGGAAAGCAAGCATTCCAAACCATTTTTCCATTAGGATCTAATTTCATTATAGTTGCCATGGTATATTTAAATCCACCGAAACCCATGTTCATGTTTCCATTTTGGCTCAAGGTACCAGTTGCAACAGAAGTTGGGTAAAAAACTTCACTCATTAACAAATAACCATCTTCTAATTTTCTTGTTGGGTTTTGAACCAAGCAAAGTTCCTCTGATTTATTAATTGTTAACCCAAAAAACTTTTCTGTTTTTCTTAAATTGGTAAACTGTTCATTTGCTATTTTGTTGAAGTCCTTCAAACTATTTAGCAGATAATATTCAGGCGTTACGCCATTATCGATAGGTGATTTTGAAAAGAAAATACCATTCTGAAAATAGCTTGGCTCACTAGCAAAAGTGCCGGTTCTAATATCATTTGTAGCAGGTAGGGCTTGAGTATTTGTTGAATGTACATAGGTATTTTGGTTGGCTGATAAGTTTATTGGAGCACTCAATTCGCCCGCACCATTTATATTTATAGCAAAAATATCACATGTTTTATTGGTTGCAAAAACCTTGTAATAAAAAACTAAGGAATTGGCACCACCTACTTTTTCACTATTTAAAAAACGAATTTTGTTACTTTTAATACCTACAATTTCAATTGGATAAATTTTTTGCTTATTTGTTTGCCAATCAATAGATGCAATTACTTTTTCGCCATTCACAACACCAGCAATAAAAACCTGCTGTCCTAACACTTTCATATCAGTAAAATTATTGCCTTTCGAAAATTCGCCCATTACTTTTTTAACGATATTTTTCTCTATATCTAAACTAATTAAAGCATATTTACCTTCAAAATTATATTTCAAAACATGGACAGTTTTTTCAGATAGGCAGCGCAATTCGAACCCGCCTAAGGCGAAATCATAACTAATTTTCTTCGACCAAATTACCGCCAAGCCTGTATCATAAACATCAAAGTTGTACTCAATAGTTTTTCCGGCAATCAAGTTTTTTTCGTATGATCCAAGCGCCGTTGATTGATTTATAGGAACAACTCGGTTGTTAAAGCAATAGGTGGGTTGTTCTAAATCTATTCGTTTTTCTACAATAGGTTGCGCCAAGGTAATAAGCGGCAATACTAATGAGCAGGCAATAACTAGGTGGAGATGTTTCATGTTTTTTCTGGCAATATAATAAAATGTTGCTATCAGGGAATAATTTGGCAAATCATTTTTAATGTTTTTTTTCGGTTTGAACCGATTATGGTTAATATTATTGGCAAAATATAAATAGCCCCTTCATTTTATTAACAGCCCCGCGCCTTTAGAGCTTTGGTGAAAGATAAATGGTATTCATTTTATTGATAGCCCCACGCTTTTAGGGCTTTGGAGAAAGATAAATGGTATTCATTTTATTTATAGCCCAGCGCCTTTAGGGATTTGTTGAAAGATAAATAGTATTCATTTTTATAATAGCCCCGCGCCTTTAGGCCGGGGGTTAAAGAATAACACCAAACCAAAGGCAGGGCTTTAGTCCTTTTTATTAACTTAGGGAAAGCATAGCTTGAAGAGGGATAAATTTTCGTATTTTGCTTCATACCAATTAAATTAAATCAAACACCTAATTAACCCCAAAAATGAACCAACAAACCAACATCAGCAGAGAGGATTTCATGGCCTTCTTTCGCAACAATGAAAGTTTAAATATACTTAGCCCCGATGATAGAATAGAAGTATTCTCCACCATCCTTCTGGGCAATTCCGATTTCAAAAAACCGCTCTTCGACGAAATATTTTCCGATTATTGCGTAGAGAATTTGGAAGTTGTTGAGGTGGGGTAGAATGAAACACACAAAAGCAATTTAAGAAGATATTTTTTTTCGGTTTGAACCGAATAAGCTTGATTTTTTCTAGCATAATTGAAAATAGCCCCGCGCCTTTAGGACGAGAGTTTAAGATTAATTATTAGCCAACTGCGAGCTTTGCAGCTTCTTTCCATAAAGAGTTCGGCATAGGTTCCTCTAATTTCCAGGTTATACTCATAGGTTTTGTTCCGTAGTGGTTATCATAGTTCACCTGTCCCAAAAAAAGATACCCAATTGTATTTTTAAACTCATTTTCAGATTTCTCCCTGACAAAAAGTAAAATGATTTTTTTTAAATTTATGTGATCGATATAAGTTAGCCCTTTGCCAAAATCCTCCCTAGTTTTATTCTGTGACTGCCAATGAAAAAGGTAATCACTAATTGCATAATCATTGTACATGGTAGTAGGGGAAAAATCTTCCTCTGATTTAAAGAGGTCAACAAATAAAATTTCTGTGTTTATGTCCTTGTTTTCTGCCACACCCTCCCTATTTGAAG
>JBILJL010000053.1:0-10856 GCA_044377255.1 Bacteroidia bacterium | reverse complement strand
ATTGTACCAGTGTGTACCAAACATAACATATTCTATATTTCTTCCATCCATTTCCACCCGAAAATAGTATTCGCCGTTTGCAGATTTGAACCCTTGTTGGAGGTATTCATTGTTTACATCATTGCAGCAGTCGCATGACCCAACTACTTTATAAAATGGATATTTATATTTTTCACCATAAAAAATTAGGGTATCATTTTCTACTGGTCTATAAAAATGAAGAGTATCCGTTTCTTGATATGGATACCAACTTTGGTAAATTTTGTAATCTTGAGTTGTAATCTCACCTTTTTCACAATCTGGTTTGCAGCTATGCATTATTAATATAAAAGACATTAATATTAGAACATTTGTAATTCTTATTTTTTTGTTCATTGGATTTAATTTAAAAAAAGTAATCTGGTAAATTATTAATTGGGTTTGTAGGGCTTCAAGAATTTAATTGGCTAATTATTTTGCTAAATCAAAACTAATTTGAATTTTAGAAATTGCAAATAAAATATTAACCACTCAAATAGAAATACTGTAGATAGGAAAGTTTTTTGATTTGAAAATCTAAATCAAATTGCCAAATGTGTATTAATCAAAGCCTAGATTAACCATTTTCCAAGGAAGTAAACTATTTATCGCTTATGTTATCTAAAACTTTCTATGAGAATAGGAATAAAAAAAGGTCAGAAGATATTTCTTCCGACCTTTACTATTTTTTATTGTGATAAAGAACAGTTAAAGAATTTATTTCTTCTTGGTTTTTGCAGGAACATAATCTGGCAATGCTTTGATTTCTGCTTGTAGTTTTTCGTTGTTTTTTACGTAAGCATCATCATTGTCTGCCTTTGCCAATTCCAAAGATTTGTAAGAGGTTTCTAAGGCACCAGCATAGTCTTTCAATCCTTTTTGGATTTTAGCTTTTAACAGCCAGTTCCAATAAGCTTTTGGGTTTGCTTCCAAAGATTTATTGATCCATACTAATGCTTGGTTCAAATCTTTATTGTTCTCATAATAATAATTTGCTGCGCCTGAATATGGACGAGTATCTTTTGACATTAAATCTGTAATTTGCTTGCTTAAACGCTCATCATAATAGCTCATTACTTTTATGCGAACAATCACTTGCTCCCATTTCAACATCAAATCGCAAGCATCGTTGCGCATGTTTGCTGGGTCAATGGTAAAAGTCTCTACATAATTTAAGTTCTTTTCAACCTTTACGGTAAAGCGAGCAACATCATTTTCTTGCTTGTAAGCATCTGCACTAGTAACAGTTAAATCCTTGGTTAAAACTACTGTCCATTCAGTTTCTCCCGGAAAAGTAATCAAGCCATATTTGCCGGCTTTTACATCAATGCCATTCACTTTCACATCTTCACCAAACAATACAGTGGTGGCAGAGTTTGCACCTGTTCTCCAAAATTTGCCATAAGGAACTACATCGCCAAATATTTTTCTCCCTTTGGCAGATGGGCGAGAGTAGCTAATTTCAATTTTGCTGGTAGCAAAGTTTTGTGAAACAGTGCAAGTAGGACTAGGTTGCGGAAACGGGATGCTTTGTGCTTCAACCCTTGCGGTAAATAGACTCGCAGCAAGTGCGGTTAGTATAATTGTTTTTTTCATAATTGTTATTTTGTGTTGCAATTTACCTATTCAATCTCAAAAAAATAGTTTTAATTTTGAAGCACATGAAAAACAGAACCACGCGATTTGCCTTTATGCAAAATATGAAAGAGATTTTTAATACACCTATTCAGAAAGGAGAATCAGTTTGGATTGCAGATACAGCAAGGGTATTTGGTAGAGTAAAGCTAGGCAATCAATGTTCTGTTTGGTTTGGCGCCGTATTGCGCGGCGATGCCGATGAAATTACCATTGGCAATAGAAGCAACATACAAGAAAATGCAGTTATACATGTCGACCCAGGTTACCCAGTAATTATTGGCGAAGATTGTATCATAGGGCACGGGGCTATTGTTCATGGAGCACAAATGCAAAACAATGTATTGGTAGGCATGCACGCCACTATTTTAAACGGAGCAAAAATTGGCAACTTCTGCATCATAGGTGCCAATGCCTTGGTAACAGAAGGCATGCAAATTCCAGATTATTCCATTGTAATGGGCTCACCCGCCAAAGTTGTAAAACAACTCAGCGAAGCCCACATAGAAAAAGTAAAACTCAATGCGCTTGCTTATGTGGAATTATCTAAGGAGTATTTGGCGCATTATAAGAGTTAGGCTTGCTGTTTTGTTAATAGTTTTCTTTTCAATTCTGTTTGAACCGAGGATGAAATAAATACAGTTATAGCATAACTCAGTAGCGAATTAATTTCACTTTTTTATTTTTTCGCTGACATAAAATACATGTCCACTTCACCTTTGTTTTTGGCAGTTATTTTTCCTCGGTATTCGCATTCAAAATCGTTTTGAACCAAATCAAAAGTGGCTTGACTGATATTTATTTTTCCGGGCTCGCTATTTGATTCAATGCGGTTTGCCATATTTACTGTATCTCCCCAAATATCATAAGCAAACTTTTTTACACCCACTATTCCTGCTACTACCGGACCCGAGTGAATGCCTATTCTTACTTCGAATTTACCACCATTTGTTATTATGAATTCTTGAATTTCTATCGCTGCTTTGCTAATGCGTTGTGCATGATCAGCTACTTCGTTGGGCAAGCCACAAACCGCTAAATAAGCATCGCCAATGGTTTTTATTTTTTCTATGCCATGCTTTTCCATAATGGCATCAAAAGCAGTAAAGTTTTGATGGATTTCTTCTACAAGTTCTCCAGGTGTTAAGTTTTCGCTAATACCCGTAAAATTTACAAAATCTGTAAAGAGGACAGATACATTTTTGTATTGTTTAGCAATAGCTCCACCAGTGGCCTTTAACTCTTCGGCAATATCTGCTGGTAACATATTTAATAACAAGTCCTGAGAGCGTTTTTGTTCTGCTTCTAGTTCCACTTGCTTGTCCATCAAACTGTTCAAGGCCTGCTGTTTTAGGCTTTCAAAGGTGTTTGCAATCAAAAAGAAAATCACCACCAAACCGCCAAGTGATAGTGTTAAAAATGCCAGTTGATACTTTTCTTCATCATAGGTAAAGGGAAAAACATAGCCACTATTTATTACAAAGAAATACGCAATTACGAAGGCGACACAACTTGTTAAAACGATGTAGGCTGTTTTTCTATCAGTAAGCAATAGCACAACCGGGGTGGTAAGGGTTATCCAAGGCGTTGTTGGAGATTTAAATAAGCCTCCAGAATAATAGGCCAACACCGCATTTAGCCAAACAGTATAAAGACCTACTGCAAATCCCAATACTTTAATGTTTATGTAACGAAGAAGGCAAATGCACGTTATAAAAAATGCAACGCTAACGACCATTGTCCACACCCCTGTGCTAAACCCAATAAAATAGCTCATTACACCATAACCTGCGCCAAAAATGGAAGTAAAAAGGCAGGTATTTATGAATAGTTTGTGTTTCCTCAACAAATCAACATCGCTTTCTGGCAATGGAGGTAAGGTTAGCGCGTAAATTTTGCTGAAGGCTTTGTTCATGCTGTTTTCAATTGTCTGAGCTTGCGGTACATCAAAATTATAAAGGCAATATCAAAAGCGGCTACCACAAAATAGATGAACCAAAGAAAGTTATTTTCTGGGTATTTTGTGCTAAACATTACGCTAATAATACCCGTGCCCAAAAATTTGCTCCACGCTAAAAGCTTGCTGTGTTCTGGAAAGTTTGGCACAAAAAGTAGGCTTAAAAATGCCACACTCATTACAATATTTACAATATAGGCATCAATTACACCCATTGGCAAATCATACTGAACCATAAATAAACACGATAAGGGTATGCTGCCGCACATGCCTGCTAACACTAGCCATTTCAGGTTGTCTTTAAAAAAGGGCGTAGTAAATTGTTTGTAACCATATTTTAAGAGTTTGTAAACAATAAACGTATCAAGTACAAACCAACCCCAATATGCAAGCACCAATGCTTTGCCCATATCAGGCACCCAAAAAATGGCACCGCCAATCTCATTGCCATAATTGCAAACCACGGCTACAGCAGGTATAAGCACTGTTTTGTACTTTAACGCATAGCGAATAACTACAATGTAGGCCAAAATCCAAAGCAAAGCTCCTGTGGTAAAGAGGCCGATTTGCAATGGGGTGTAGTTTGTGGTATCAAACCATGGATGTGGTTCTTTAATGTATTCCCAAATTGTCATAAGTTTTGTAGATTGAATTTCGTAGTTGTAGATTCAAGATATAAATTAGTTACTTCTACCGAAAAAGAATGCTTTTAGCATTGCACCTATAAAATAAACGATGCCCATTAATATGGTAAGCCCTGTTATCCAGATTGGAACTTTAGCACTCCAAGGAAGTCCTTTTTTATACCTTTGTTTGTCATGCCATTTCATTAAATCAAAACAAAAAGGCTCTTTCAGTTCCCAAATTTCACAAGACTGAGCTTTGCTTTCAGATTTTTGTAAAATACAATTAACCGCTCGCCTGGCAGCTTCGTTCGCTCCCTCCATAGTAGCCAAGTCGGTATTGGTTCTAACATAATCGCTTGCAAAAAACAGGTTAGCAATATAACAATCTGCCGTTGGCCTAAGCGCCCAGGTATTAATAGAATTTACTAATAATGGTTCTATGTCTTCCAACTCTTCTTTGTTAAGCTCAGTCGTAGGTTTTTCTCTTATATCCCTGTCTAAGTAAAAGTCAATAATCATATCATCCCTAAGTATTTCTTTTTCAAAATTTAAGCTAGCTTTAAGCTGAGCCCTTACCTCTTTTTCTACTTCCTCACGGGTACATTCATTGGCTGTTTTTTTGGTGGTATAGGTGCCGGCGGTAAACCAGTCACTTATATCTACACTCAATACTCCTTTTACCTTATTATTGCCTTTGGTAGTGATATCGTAGTCTTCCCAAAATTGAACCTGACTAATGCAGGTTAATGCCCATTCTGAATCGCTGCATATCACATGACCCTTATTTATGACAACATCTTCCGAAAGAAAATATTGCAAACCGTTCATCCAACTTACACTTGTTGAAAGTTGTTTGATATATTGTAAGGTAGTGTCTGCCTCAATCATTTCATCCGATATTAATTTTGCAGCCCTTTCAACTGGCATTGCCATAATGTAATAATCCCCAGAAACTTCTTTCGTTTTACCATTAGCTTGAGTAATGGTAACAGATTTAACCGTTTTGTCTTTGTTTAAATTAACATGGCTAGCAGATTCTCCTTGATGAATGGTTACGTTTTTCGAAATCAAATAATCCTTCCATGCATCTAGGAATTTTTCATTCGTTGGTCCATTTAAAACGCGGTCGGTATTTACACTAGGATCAGTTGAGCAATAAAAAAGTTGTAAAAAAATATCTCCACCAGTTTTTGTACTCGCTAGCTCGGCTTTTGCAGCCACTAGCGTTCTTGTTAAGCCCTCAACCAACAAATGCTGGTAGTTTACAGAGAACCTATCTGCTTGTAAATATTCCCACCAACCCAATCTTTCATAATCATTTTCTCTTCTTGTTTTGGAGCTTGTCATGAGTTGCCAAACTCTTTCAGCAAAAAAATGCACCTCTTCACTGGTTAACCCACTATCAATACCGTGTAAATCTTTTATAATAAGTTCAATATCCGACAAACTCTTTGGAAAAGAAGCCGGAGTTACTATGGGTGCTTTGCCTTGCCTAGCCAACATTATTCTGGAAGTAGAAGTAAGGTTATTAAACACACTATTCTTTTTACCATTAACTGTAAATGGAATCCTTTTCATGGTATCGGTTATGTGCTTATAAAAGCCTGGAAAAAACCTAAATCCATGTTCACCTGGTAATGGGTTTAGGTATTCATGGTTATGGTTATAATCTATACTTCTGGCCTTTCCTCCCATGTATATTGGGTTCTTTTCATATATTTCAACCGCAAAGCCTCTTTCGATAAGTTCATGGGCAGCACTCATTCCAGCAATGCCTCCTCCCAAAATAATTACTTTTTGCATTTGGTTTAATTTTTCTTGGAATATATAAAAATTTATTTAAAAACAATTGTTTCTATTTTTCCTTCTAAAAATATAAGGCACAGCTCAGAAAAGAGGTATTTTGGAAAGGTAAATTCATTGCTTCATTTATAAGTGAGGTAGGAATAAGATCAAATTTTGTAGGTGTGTTTGAATAAAATTATGAGGGGTAGTGTTTGCTTTTGAATTGGGTTTTTATCAGATATATTTAGGTTTTTTAAATTCTTGGGAGAATATAATTTTTTAATTCAAATTATTTTTTGCCTTATTAATAATTTCTTAATTACATCCCAAAACAAAAATGCAAATTAATATTCACGTATTTTTATAAAGGATTTTTATCAATCTTGTAAACTATAAAGGATGGTTTGTGAAATAAATTACATTGTTTATCAGGACTTTATAATATAGTTCTAACTTCTGCCTTAATACATCCGTATATACTTTTAAACCAAATAAAATTTCTATGAAAAAGCAAATTCTTAAATTATTTATCGTCGCATTTTTGTTATGCATGAATGTGCATGAAACATTTAGCGCATGTCAGGCTTCCTTCAGTAAATCATGCAGTGGATTAACTGTTACTTTAACCAATACCTCCTCGAACAGTATTGGCACCACAGCTGGTTTAGACTATCATTGGTACTTTAGTGATGGTACCACCTCAAATGTAGAGCATCCAATTAAAACGTTTGCCACAAGTGGAGGCATTAGTATTATTTTAACAATATATGATACTACAACTTTATGTAGTTCAATATTTGCAGATTCTTTCTATCTCAATCCTGCAGGTAATAATTGTAGGGCCAGTTTTACAAAAACAATAAGTGGCTTATCTGTTACCTTAGGCAATAGTTCTACCAACACCAATGGACTGCCTGCCGGATTATCGTACTTTTGGAATTTTGGTGATGGAACTACTTCTACTCAAAAGGATCCTTACAAAACCTACTCTTCTGGTGGAGCAAAAATTATTCAACTTACTATTATAGATACTCTGCAATCTTGTTCTGCTACCAAATATGATTCTATTTTCTTAGTAGCCCCAACGCCACTTTGTAGTGCAAGTTTTACTATGGCCATCGATACAAGTACTCCTTTTAATTTCTTCTTATTAAATACCAGTTTGGTGCAATCAAATTCAACCTTCTTGTGGAACTTTGGCGATGGCACATCAAGCAACTCTAATACTCCCTCTCATACCTATGCAAATTTTGGTTCTTACCTGGTTTGTTTAACGGTATCAGATACTTTTTGCACAAGTGTTTTCTGCGATAGTGTGGGTATGGATTCTACAGGCATATTACTTAAAAGTGGTGCTTTTGGATTTAAAACTTTGGATTATACAACCAATGCAGGTGCCAATAGCTTGGCGCAATCATTTGGTTTGAACCAACACGCCATTTATCCAAATCCTAGCAACGCCATTTTTAATGTAGAAACTAACCTTAAATCGGCCTCACCAATTAGCTATCAGGTGACAGATATTTCAGGAAAAATAATTCTATTTAAAGCTACTTTGGCTCCAGCAGGTAAACACACAGAAGCCATAGATTTAAATGATGTTCAAACATCTATTTATTTCTTGAGCATATTTTCAAATGAGGGAATAAGCACCCATAAGGTAATCAAAAATTAAGGCTGCATGACAGAGGCTGAGCTCATAAATGGTTGTATTGCGAATGATAGACGTTGCCAAAATCAACTCTACAAGCAGTACTTTCCATTTATGAGCAAAATTGCCGTAAGGTACTACGAGAACAAGGATGATGCGGTGGCCAGTATCAATTTGGCATTTCTTAAATTGTTGCAAAATTTAAAGCAATACGATACCTCATTTGCCTTATCCACCTACTTGGGAAAAATTCTCATTAATACCATTCTAACAGATATAAAAGCGAAATCAAAATATAGTTTGATGTTTTTAGAAGAGGATGAGAATGATTATGCACATGAGTTTGAGGTCAATAAATCTGAGCATCAATTAGCTTATGCAGATATTTTAAAAGTAGTATTCTGTTTACCCATTTTGCACCGCAATACTTTTAACCTTCATGTTATTGATGGGTATTCTCACAGGGAGGTTGCAAGCATGTTGGGTATTTCAGAAACACATTCTAAATGGATTGTACACGATTCAAAGAAGCGAATCATGAAAATGCTAAATGAAATTAATCAAACAATTGAGCAGTTAAGAAAGTTTGTGTAATGAAAAAGAAAGATTTAAATGCATTCATCAATGATGAACTAGCGCAAGGAAATGGCCTTCCTTTTAAGGAGGAATATTGGTCCGATATGAATGAATTATTAGATGTCAATATGCCTATTATTGAACCAAGTTTGACTGTTGCAAAATTTGATTTAAAGGGTATAATCTCAGGTCTCAAATTGCTCTTTCTATTTTTGGGTTCAGCCATCTTAGGTGCCTCGGTTTATTTCTATTTTCATATTTCTCCAACTCAATCTTCATCGTCTCAAACATCATCTGTTGAAACATCAATTTCTCAATCATCAACCTCATTTTCACCTGAAGCAAAAGTAGAAGCAAATGCCTCTTCAAACTTATCAGCATCCTTAGCACCTATTCGGTTCAAACCAAATGGCTTTAAACGGTATGAACCTATGCTTGATAAATCAAAATCAAACTACGAACGCAATACTTTCAACAACACAAATGCTGCGAGATTGGATAAGAAAAATGAATTGGTAGCCCCAATTGAAAATGAAAATCTCAACACGCCAAGGCAAGTGAATGAGGGGCAAAATAAGAATGAAAAAAGTGAAGGGTCAATGTTTGAAAACGATGCTTCATTACCTGCAGAAAATTCTTTGATATTTGAAAATCGTAACGCTAATTCCTTGGCTTTGGTTCGAACCAATAACAATACGTTTAGCATGATTTCTCCATTAAACTTAAACCTCAATAATAAATTTGTTGGCGATTTACCTAATCAAATTCCTATGAAACAACAAAAGGAACAATCGCAATTGATCAAGCATTTAGCAGTTTCTCCTTTTATAGGTTTCGTGCGCCAAATTCAAAATCAAGCTATCACAAATGGCCAACAAGCCTATTTAATCAAACCTCAAACAAATCTAATAATTGGTGTTCAAGCAGAAGCAATTTTTAGCCATTTTGGTATACGCAGTGGAATAAGTTGGAGCGAAACTACTTTGCTATCGCAATTAACCTCACAGCGAGATTTGTATCAAGTAGATACTAGCTATATTATTATAAATCCTAATTATGGCAAAACCCTATCTGGTAAACCTGTTGCATTAATAAAAAGGCAACTAGATTCTACCTACATCTCTACAGAAAATCATACCATAGAAAATAAGTTAACTTACACTTATATCACCATTCCGTTGGCATTGCAATACCATCTTTCGTCGGGTAGATTTGGTATTTTAGTGGAGGCTGGAGCCTTGCATCAATTTGGTCTAAATAATTTACCAAGTAATGAAGAAAACAAAATTTCATTACCTAGTTATACTATGCAATTTACGGCTGGTGCAGGCTTGCGGTACGCATTTGATTTAAATTGGGCAATTGGTGTTCAATATAATTATGCGCATAATTCTATGTCGGGCAATATCCTTGTTCCAAGTAACTCGCATATAGCAACTTTTATGATTTCGCGTGCCATTTGGTAAAAAGAATTTTAGCAAAAAATTGTCAACGACGAACTCTTGACAAAAAATTGTAAATTCGTTTTATGAATTTTATCCTACAAACCAATCATAGAATTAGGTGTACAATTGGCCTCTTACTTTTCTTTGGAACAAGCCTAACAATTTTTGCCCAAAAGCCAGAAATAAAACGCATTGATCCGCAATTTTGGTGGCACAATCTGGAAACACGAGATTTGCAATTGTGCGTTTATGGCAGCAATGTAGCTGCCTGTGAGGTTAAGATGAAAACACCAGGATTGGCTGTAAAGGATATTCAAAAATTAGCCAATCCAAACTATTTAATATTGTATATTGATTTGCAGAATTTTCATGGCAAAGAGTTTTTGTTAGATTTTGTGTTTGAAGGCAAAACAAAAACCATCACCTATGCTTTGCAAACCTTGCAAAAATTGCCACATCAAATAGAGGCTTCCGATTTTGTTTACCTTGTTTTTCCAGATAGGTTCAGCAATGGTGATCCCAAGAATGATGTAATCAAAACCATGAAAGAAACTACCTGCTACCGAGATTCTTTTGGTAGCCGCCATGGTGGCGATTTGCAAGGAGTTATCAATCACTTAGATTATTTTCAAGACCTTGGCGTTAGCACACTTTGGCTTAATCCAACTTTGGTAAACGACCAGTATGCTTATAGCTATCATGGTTATGCTTTAACCGATCATTATTTAACTGATCCACGTTTTGGTTCGAACCAAACCTATAAAAAATTAGGCGATGAATTGCACAAGCGTGGCATGAAATTGATGATGGACATGGTTTCAAATCATATTGGTAGTCAGCATTGGATGATGTTAGATATGCCTGATCCAAGTTTTGTTAACCAATGGCCAGAATTTACGCGCACCAATTACAGAGCTGCTACCCATTTCGATCCTTATGCGAGCAATTATGAAAAACGCAAAATGGTAGATGGTTGGTTTGATACCCAAATGCCAGATGTAAATGAAAAGACGCCTTGGGTTGCCACTTACCTCATGCAAAGTTACCTGTGGTGGATTAATTATGCGGGTGTAGATGCCTTTAGAATTGATACATACAGCTACAATGATTATGCGTTTATGGATCAGTGTTTGGCTTACATACAACGTGAATACCCAGACTTT
>JBILJL010000052.1:0-10906 GCA_044377255.1 Bacteroidia bacterium | reverse complement strand
TTGCAAAGACAAGCATGGCAGGTTATTGGTTGGAGCGGCTGTAGGCGTAGCGGCAGAAACCGAAGCGCGCATTGCTGCCCTCATGAAAGCTGGAGTAGATGTGGTTATCATTGACACTGCTCACGGACATTCGAGAGGCGTAATGAATGAAGTAAAAAGATTAAGAAATGCCTTTAGTGGCATTGATATCATTGCCGGAAACATAGCCACTGGCGATGCCGCAAGAGCCTTAGTAGATATGGGTGTAGATGCTGTAAAAGTAGGTGTAGGACCAGGTTCAATTTGTACCACCAGGATTATTGCAGGTATTGGCGTACCACAATTAACTGCCGTTTACGAAGCAGCTAAAGCCATTAAAGGTAGCGGTGTTCCTGTTATTGCAGATGGTGGCATTAGATACAGCGGCGATTTGGTTAAAGCTTTGGCCGCAGGTGCCAGCACAGTCATGAGTGGTTCTATCTTTGCAGGTGTGGAGGAAAGTCCGGGCGAAACAATTATCTACGAAGGACGTAAATTCAAATCGTACCGCGGTATGGGTTCAATTGAAGCCATGAAAGAAGGTAGCAAAGACCGCTATTTCCAGGATGCCGAAGACGAAATTGCAAAATTAGTACCAGAAGGTATTGTGGGCATTGTGCCTTTTAAAGGATTATTAAAAGAAGTAGTGTATCAATTTATAGGTGGCCTTAGAGCTGGAATGGGCTATTGCGGCGCAAAAACGGTTGAGGATTTACAAGCCAATGGCAAGTTCATTAAAATAACCACAGCGGGCGCTAAAGAAAGTCATGCACACGATATCACCATTACCAAAGAGGCTCCTAATTACAGTCGCAACTAATAGCTATTAAAATGCTTTATAGGCTGACCCTAATCCTGGCTTTAATTTGTGTTACAACACAAACTCGTGCTCAAATAGAAAATACTGGAATGACGGATAGAAGTGACAGTGTTGAGTTGGGTAAGCTAAAAATTACTGGATGTGTAGATGTTTATTATGGTCATGATTTGGGTCAAACCTCCGCAGCAGACCGCCCTTTTGCAGTCTCTTCTGCGAGGCTAAATGAGATTACCATTAATTTGGCCTATATCAGCTTTAAATACGAAAATGAAAACGTGAGATTTCTTTTTGCCCCGGCTTTTGGTACCTATATCAATACCAACAACGCGCAAGAGCCAGGCTCCCTTAAAAATATTCTGGAAGCAAACGGAGGTATCAGATTAAGCAAAAAAAGGGACATTTGGTTAGATGCAGGTGTTTTTGGCGCTCCCTACACCAATGAAACAGCCTTATCCAAAGACCAAATTATGTATACTAGGTCGTTGGCGGCAGAAAATAGTCCTTATTATTTATCGGGAGTACGACTCACCTATCCATTGAGCAAAAAGGTGAATGGATACCTGTATTTAATAAATGGTTGGCAACAAATGGCCAATAAAAACAAGCCATTGTCAATAGGCACACAAATTGAATACCGCCCAACAAACAAAGTGCTGCTTAATTGGAGCACTTATATAGGTTCAGAACAAACCACAGCAACTCCATATTATAGAAAAAGGTTTTTCAATGATTTGTATATAATCTGTAAACCCACAAAAAAAATTACCCTCACAAGTTGCGTTTCATTTGGCTGGCAAGAGGTTAAAGATTCTATCACTAAAGATTTTGGTTACCACAAATGGTGGCAAATGAATGTTAAGGCGAAATACCAATTTACCCCAAAAATTTCATTGGCTGGGAGGCTTGAGTATTTTGAAGACATGGATGAGGTGGTTATTGTGCCGGCAAACAGTACACCTTTTTTTAGCACCTATGGTTCGTCGTTGTGTTTTGACTATAAGATTGGTCGCAATGCACTTTTTAGGCTAGAAGGAAGAAATTATTTCGCTGCCGAAAATGTGTTTCCAGAACAAAATGTTGGGAGCAACAATACCTACCAATTTTTCATTGGAAATATAACTGTTTGGTTTTAACAAGAGATAGTTAGTCAATTTTAGTGAAATAGAGATTATAAAAATTCCCTATTTTCGCCACAAGTATAATTAACATGATAGAATTACAAACCGACCACAATAGGTATTTTAAGCAACAATTTGATACAACCAGTGAGTTTATTATTCCATTTATTGAACGCAAGAAAAAACTGGTACCAGGCATGCGCTTTTTAGAAGTGGGAAGCGGCTACGGTGGCGTTTGCAAAGCTTTTGCCAGCAGGGGCTTGAATGTTACTGGTATTGAATTATTAGAAAGCTCGAGCCAAATTTCCAAGGAGTTTTTAAAAGAAGAAATCGACAGGAAGCAAATTGCTATTGTAAATAAAAACGTTTACGAAATTGACCCTGATAAAGATTTAGAGGAAAAGTATGATGTGATCCTATTAAAAGACACCATTGAACACATACACAACCAAGAGAAGTTCATTCAACACATCATTCATTTTTTAAAGCCAAATGGGGTTATCTTTTTTGCTTTTCCACCTTGGTTCATGCCTTATGGTGGTCACCAACAAAGTTTGGATAGCAAGGTATTAGACAAGCTTCCTTATTTCCATATTTTGCCTAACCCAATTTACAAAGGATTGATGAAACTTTTTGGTGAAGTTGAGGGAAGAATAGCAGACACCATGGAGGTAAAAGAAACCCAAATTAGCATCAACCGTTTCGAACGCATTAGCAAAGCTGCAGGCTTTAAAATTGACGAAAGAGAATTCTACTTAATTAGCCCCAGCTACAAATACAAATTTGGCGCCACCCCTCGCAAACAATTTGGTTTTATCTCTGCCTTGCCTTGGGTTAGAGATTTTGTAACTACTACTTGCTATTATGTTTTGAGTAAGAAATAAAAAAAAGCTGTTTCAAAAAATTGAAACCGCTTTTTTTTCTAGCATTTTACAGCTTCATCATGAGCTGGTTCGTATTGATACGAATGCTCAAAAACGCGTTTTAATTTGAATTCCTTCATAGGTGTAATAACCAATGGAACTTTTTCAATGGTTACCGATGAGGTATCTAAGCCAAATGCTTTTTCTTCACTTAAACTCAATCTATCCAAGGTAAAATAGGCTTCCATGATCCAGCGCTCGTAGCCACTCAAATCGTTCTCATGTGAGAGGTGCCTTTTTAATACCACAAACCTAAAATCGCCTGTTATATTTTGCTCTCTTAAAGAGGTGTAACGTGAGGTAACATCCACCTCTTTGTTGAGCACCAATTCTTCTACTACTTTTCTAAAATAGAAGTTGATTTTTTGCTCAATTCTAAAGCCTAATTTAAAATCTATTCTAATGATATCGTTGGCAACAATGTGCTCAACCTTATACTCCATGGTATAAGGTTTTTCATCTACGTTGATGTGCACAAACCAATAGATATCGGCACGTTTAGGCCTTTTCTGCAAAATAGAATACATCACTTTAGATTCTACTTCAAACAAAGTATCGGCCATGGTCAAGTAAACCAAGTGGGTTGAATATTTTGAAATGGTTTCATCTTCACTGAGCTGTTTTAATAATGGGATATAGGTTTTAAGTGGCACAAATTCTGTTAGCCTATTCTTGATTTTTCTCCCCTTATACCAGATCCACATCACAAAAATGAAGGTCAAACTTATCAATAAGGTCATCCAACCGCCTGCAGGAATTTTCACAATATTTGCTACTAAAAAAGAGCCCTCTATTGGTAAGTAAACAAGCAGTAACAATACCAAGAGCCACTTGGATGTTTTATTCTTCTCAAGAAAATTAACCAGTAGCAATGTTGTCATCAACATGGTAATAATAATTGCCAAACCATAAGCAGCCTCCATTGCAGATGATTCTTCAAAGTGCCAAACAATTAGTAAACAACCCAAATACAATAGCCAATTAACACTTGGTACGTAAATTTGCCCTCTTAAATCAGAAGGAAATTTAATTCTTACCTTAGGCCAAACATTTAGTCTAATTGCTTCAGAAACCAAAGTAAAGGAACCGCTAATCATCGCCTGACTGGCAATAATGGTTGCCATGGTTGCCACAATAATTCCTGGTAACAACCACCAAGATGGCATCAAAGCGTAAAATGGATTAATATCTGGTAAAGGCATTCCAATGTGACTTAATAGCCAAGCACCTTGTCCAAAATAATTTAGTAACAAAGTAACTTTAACGAAAACCCAACTCACTCGTATATTATGTTTTCCGCAATGCCCCATATCTGAGTACAATGCTTCTGCGCCCGTTGTGCACAAGAAAATGGCACCAAGCAGCCAAAATCCTTCTGGATAGGCAGTTAATAAATCGTAAGCATAATATGGATTTAAGGCTTTAAAAATATGAGGATTACCTCCAACACCAATAATTCCAAGTACTCCCAACATTCCAAACCAAATAAACATGATGGGCCCAAACATTTTCCCAACAATGCTTGTACCCATCCTTTGCAACAAAAATATCCCAGTTATAATTGCAACAACAATTGGGATGGTTGGCAAGTTTGGATAAATAATGGTTAATCCTTCAATGGCGGAAGAAACTGAAATTGGTGGCGTAATCATACCATCTGCAAGTAAAGCACATCCTCCAATTATAGCTGGGGCAACAAGATAGGGCTTGCGTCTGCGAACTAAAGCAAAAAGCGCGAAAATACCACCTTCCCCATTGTTATCTGCATTGAGAACAATGGTAACGTATTTTATGGTGGTTTGCAGGGTAATTGTCCAAAAAATACAAGACAAACCACCCAAAATTAACTGCTCTGTAATGTCTCTTCCATTAATAATGGCTTTAAAAACATAAAGCGGAGAGGTTCCGATATCACCATATATGATTCCTAAGGCTACTACTAAGCCCGCAAACGAGAGCTTTTGAGCTCCATGATGGCTAACACTCACTTTTAAAATATTTAGGTTGCAAATGTATCAACTCTTTGAAAATACCAATGAATTTATTTTTAAATTCTAATTCGCCATTTCACTCACAAAGTGGATATGCATCAAATGAATATCATCTTTGCTAAATTCTTCGCCATATTCTTTCATTGCGGCTTCCATCACATTGTCGTTTGTTTTGCGGAAAAAATCCATTACTTCTTCAACAATGTCTTCTTCAGTTACCTCATTCACATACCTACTCAAATTTAATTTGGTACCGCTGCTTACAATGTTTTCAATCTCTTCTAGCAATTCATCTTTCTTTATTCCTTGCCCACGGGCAATATCATCCAGAGATACTCGCTTATCAATATTGGTAATGATGGCAATTTTTCTGGCCGATTTGTTCACCACAGATTTAATGGTTACATCTTCGGTTCGTTCAATATTGTTTTCTTTTACATATTGATCAATGACTGCCAAAAATTCTTTACCAAACTTAGTAGCCTTGCCGGCACTTACCCCCGTAATCTTAGACAATTCGTCCATGGTTATTGGGTACTTAAAGGCCATCTCTTGAAGCGATGGTTCTTGGAATACAATATAAGGAGGTAAATTTTTAGCCTTAGCTACCTTTTTACATAAATCCTTTAAAATACTAAATAGCTCTTCATCGTATATGGCCTCTACCTGACTATCATCTTCGTCCATATCAGTAAAGCGTTCAAATTTCCTGTCTATCGACAATTCAAATTTGGTTGGTTTCTTCAAGAAGGCTTCACCAGCATCGTTGATGGCTATTAAACCATAATTCTCAATATTCTTGGTCACCAAACCACGCAAAAGCAATTGGCGAATAACCGATTTCCAGTAATTGTCGTCGTTCTCTTTTCCAATACCAAAACTCTCCAAATCATGATGCCCGCTCATGGCTACCTCGTGGGTTTTATTGCCAATCATGATATCAATGCAATGTTTGAGGTTATATTTACCCTTAATTTCCTTGATTACTTTTAAAGCTTCAATTGCTGCTTCCTGTGCGTCTATTTTCTCTTTAGGATGTCTGCAATTGTCGCACATTTTGCCACAATCTTTTTCTGGGAATTCCTCTCCAAAATAATGCAACAAAAATTTACGCCTACACGATGATGATTCTGCAAAAGCTTCTGTTTCAAAAATCAATAATTCCCCAATTTCACGCTCTGCAACTGGTTTATCTTTTAAGAATTTTTCTAATTTTTCAATATCGGCAGGATTGTAAAACAAGACACATTCACCTTCTAGACCGTCTCTACCGCCTCTTCCTGTTTCTTGGTAGTAACCTTCAATGCTTTTAGGAATATCGTAATGAATCACAAAACGCACATCTGGCTTGTCTATACCCATACCAAAGGCAATAGTTGCCACAATGATATCGGAGTCTTCCATCAAAAATTTATCTTGGTGGGAGGCACGCACTTTGGCATCTAGCCCAGCATGGTAGGGTAACGCCTTGATCCCATTGGCCTGCAGAATACCTGAAATTTCGTCCACTCTTTTTCGGCTCAAACAGTATATAATACCTGTTTTATTTGGCCTTGCTTTGATATAGGAAACGATTTCTTTGATGGCTTCTCCCTTTTTGCCTTTGGATCTTACTTCATAGTATAAGTTTGGTCTATTAAACGACGACTTAAACACGGTAGCGTCGCCCATTTGTAGGTTTTTAATGATATCACTTTGAACCTTTGGTGTGGCAGTTGCCGTTAATGCCATTACAGGAACATCCTTGATTTCCTTCACCATGGCCTTAATGCGGCGATACTCTGGTCTAAAATCATGACCCCATTCCGAAATACAATGCGCCTCATCTACGGCAACAAAAGAGATATCAATGGTTTTTAAAAACTCAATTGTTTCATCTTTCTTCAGCGTTTCTGGAGCAATGTATAGCATTTTGGTTTTGCCCGCATTGATGTCCTTTTTTACTGCAGTAATCTCTCCCTTATTCAAAGAAGAGTTTAAAAAATGGGCAACACTCTCATGGGATAGGGAGCGTATAGCATCCACCTGATTTTTCATCAACGCTATCAATGGAGAAATAATAATAGCCGTTCCTTCCATTATTAAGGCCGGCAATTGGTAACAAACCGATTTGCCCCCACCTGTGGGCATGATTACAAATGTATCATTACCACTTAGTAAATTATGAATAATTGCTTCTTGCTCCCCTTTAAAACTATCAAACCCAAAATAATTACGTAAAGCCTCTTTTAAGTCGGGTTTAGCTACCAATTCTTTTTCTTTTACACGTTTCGCTGCCGCCATAACACTGATTTTATTTGAAAATGTAGGCTAATTTAACACAAAAAATTGGAAACTTAAAAGAAAAAGCACGAAAAACTTTATTTATTTGCAACAGATTTTATGTGAGACCCTCTCAACATAGAAAACTATTAAAAATGCAAAACAAAAACAATTACGCCATTATTATGGCAGGCGGTGTAGGTAGCAGGTTCTGGCCAAGTAGCCGCACAAATTTTCCAAAGCAATTTTTAGATATTCTTGGGACAAATAGGTCGCTTTTACAGCAAACTTATACCAGGTTTCTAAGAAATTTTTTGCCGGAAAATATCTATATAGTTACTAACCAAGCATATATACAGTTGGTGAAAGACCAAATTGTTGGAATTGGCGAGCAACAAATTTTGGGTGAACCAATTGGAAAAAATACTGCTGCTTGTATTGCCTATGCTTGTGGTAAAATAAATAAAATTAATCCTGATGCTATTTGCATTATTGCTCCTAGTGATCATCTTATATTAGATGAGCCCGCATTTATAGAAAAAGTTGATTTAGCCATGCATTTTGCCCAAAATAACCCTGCGCTAGTTACACTTGGAATCAGACCTAGCAGACCAGATACAGGTTATGGCTATATCCAATACCTTGAAAACCAAAATTTGGCTAACATACATAAAGTAAAAACCTTTACCGAAAAACCTACCTTAGATTTGGCCAAAACTTTCTTGGAAAGCGGCGATTTTCTCTGGAATGCAGGAATTTTTGTTTGGAGCGTTGCTGCCATCAAAGATGCCTTTAAAGAACATTTACCAGAACAATACACCCTTTTTCATGATGCGTATGATTCTTATTTCACCGAAAAAGAAAATGATACCATAAAGGAAATATACCAACAAACTAGAAGCGTTTCTATTGATTATGGTATCATGGAAAAGGCTAATAATGTATATGTCATTCCAAGTGAATTTGGTTGGAGTGATTTAGGCACCTGGACTTCCTTATATGAAATATCTCCAAAAGACGATAATGAAAATGCGTTGAATGGCAAAAACATCATGACCTACAACACTTCTGGTTGCATGATACATACTTCTCAAAATCAAACTAATAAAATTTTTGTATTTAATGGCGTAAATGACTTAATAGTGATAGATACACCAGATGTTTTACTCATCTGTGATAAAAATAAAGAACAAGAAGTAAAAGACATTGCAACGGATATAAAAATTAAGTTCAACGAAAAATATAGCTAACTGAACGCTATTCTAAAAAATGGATTTACTCAAAAAAGGAGATTTGGTAGGCATAAGCTCCACCGCTCGGAAAGTTAGCCAAGTGGAAATGCAAAATGCTATCTCAATTCTTGAGAATTGGGGATTAAAAGTAGTATTATCAGATTCACTTTTTGCTGAGGAAAACCAGTATGCTGGTTCGGATTTAGCACGTGCTGCAAATTTTCAAAAATTCTTGGACGACCCAAAAATAAAAGCCATCTTTTGCGCCAGAGGTGGTTATGGAACGGTGCGAATGGTTGATGGCCTAAATTTTGATTTGTTTTTAGAAAATCCTAAATGGGTTGTTGGCTACAGTGATATCACCGTTTTGCATGCACACATTTACAAAAAAACTGGGTATTCCTCTTTGCACGGACCAATGCCTATCAATTGGCAAAAGGAAAAACTACACCAAGAAAGTTTAGATTTTTTGCACAAAACTTTGTTTGTAGGCACACAAGAAATTAGCTTTCCCAAACACGTTTTGAACCAAAGAGAGGAAGATGTTGATGGCACCATTATGGGTGGTAATCTCTCTGTTTTGTATTCAATTTTAGGATCAGCCAGCGACCTCAATTATGATGGAAAAATATTGTTCTTGGAAGATTTAGATGAATATTTATACCATATAGACAGAATGATGATTGGCCTGAAAAGGGCAGGTAAATTAGCCAAACTTGAAGCCCTAGTTATTGGCGATATGAGCGACATGAAAGACCATACTGTTCCTTTTGGCAAAACCGCTTATGAGATCATTGCAGATGCCGTAAAAGAATACAGTTACCCTGTAGTTTTTGGCGCTCCTTGCGGACATGAACCTCGCAACTTGAGTATAGTAATGGGAACCCGTTACCAACTTAAATTTGGCGAAAAGGTAACTCTTAGTTCAAACACATAAAAACACCTAAATGCTCTTGATTATTCTTTCACAAAACGTTTAGTAATTAATTGATTTGTTTCTTGAATAGTGATACTTGAAAAATAAAGTCCAGGGATTAAATGTCCGGTTTCTATTTCTACCACTTTATCATAGTTTTTGTCCACATGCATTAATACTCCATTCAAATCACAGGAAGAGGCGGAATCTTCTTTAAAAAAAAATTAGACAATCTAAACCTTAATTGTGCGTTAAACCCAATGCGGAATGAAACCCAAATTACATTACATTTGTAGCAGTGAAAAGTAAATTTCAACTTCTTATTTTATTGGCTTTAACAGCAATAGCCTTGCAAAGTTGCCGTAAAAACGATACATTCACTCAAGCTGGGGTGAGTTTAAATTTTTCTACGGATACTGTATTTTTTGATACCATCTTTTCAAAATTGGGTTCAAACCCTGGCTCTCCCAGAAGTGTTACCTTACAAGTAAGAGTGAGCAACCCCAATAAAAATGCAGTTAAAACAAACATCAATTTGGCTGGAAATTTTTATGGCCTTTTTAAGTTAAATGTGGATGGCAAACCTGGCACTAACTTTAAGGAGGTTGAAATTAGGGGCGAAGACAGCATTTACATTTTTGTGCAAGCATACATAGACCCAGTTGGGAGCAATACACCCTTTATTGTTACAGATCAAATATTGTTTGAGACCAATGGCAATAAGCAAGATGTAGATATTGTAGCTTGGGCCCAAGATGCCAATTACTTTCAAAATGAAGTTTTAGATTGTAGTGCAGGAAATTTACTCTGGACTAGTGATAAACCCTTTGTAATTTATGATTCTATATTAATTCCAAAAGGCTGCACCTTAACAATTGAGGCTGGAACCCAAATTCATAATTACAATAAATCCTGTATTTTAGTGGCAGGAACAATCATTGTAAATGGTACCATAGAAAAACCAGTAATATTTCAAGGCAGCAGGTTAGACGATGATTACAAACAAATGCCAGGGCAATGGATAGGTATCAGAATTCTGCCTGGATCGAGTGGAAATAGCATTACTGGAGCCATTGTAAAAAATGCCTTTGTTGGAATAGAAGTAGATTCTATGCCTAACACAGGCACATTCGGACTTGTATTAAAAGAATCAATGATACTCAATATGAGTGCTTGTGGTTTGCTCAATTATTCCTCAAAGCTATATGCCGAAAATAATTTGGTAGCCAATTGCGGACTCTTTGCTTTTATTGGAGAGTTGGGCGGGACTTATGAACTTTTGAATAACACCTTCTCTTGCCAGAGTCAGGTTACTGGCCGAAAAGACCCTGGTTTCTATTTAAGCAATGCGCCTGGAAGAGACAATGCAGGCAACATTTTGTATAAATTTCCGCTTAATTTTAATGTAAGGAACAATATCATTTATGGCTCTTTGGAAGATGAATTTCTTATCAATGAGGATCCAGACGGGGTTCCAATAACAGTTGCAGCTTTAAACAATTGCCTTATTAAGACAAAAAATCTAAATTTAGGTATTAATGGGAATATATTGAATATAGATCCAAAATTCAAGAATGTTTCTTTACTGGATTTCGATTTAGAATCTAACTCTCCATGCCGCAATAC
>JBILJL010000336.1:0-2892 GCA_044377255.1 Bacteroidia bacterium | reverse complement strand
CCTAGCGGCCAAGAAGCTCATCTCTAATGGAAATGCGTATCTTCGGGCATCTTCATAAAATTTAGGCAAAAAAGAATTGTCTTCAAACTCCTCCATAATAAGTCTTGCCGAGGCGTCATTAGCCATCCGCTTAGCCAAAGATGATTTGCCCGAACCAATATTGCCTTCAATGGCAATGAACCTATATGGAAAATGAATGCCCAATGTTACAAATTTGCTAAATAGTTGGCTTAATTTGTTGTGATTTTTTCCACTTTCAAATTATCTTCACATATGGCCAATAATTCTTCCATGGTTTTATGCAAAACAGGGTGCATAAGATTGGAGGCTATTTCTACCAATGGCACCAAAGTAAACATCCGCTGTTGAACAAATGGATGAGGTATTATTAAGTCAACCTGCTCTATAATTTCATTGTCATAAAATAATATATCCAAATCAATTATTCTAGTTTCCCATTTTGTTGTTCTTATTCTGCCCATTTGGGTTTCTATGGCCAATAGTTGGTGCAATACTTCTTTTGGTAAAAGTTTGGTTCGAACCAAAATTACTTGGTTTAAAAAAGCTGATTGTTGAGTGTTTCCCCAGGCGGCTGTTTCATATAAGGAGGAAATAATGGTGATGACGCCAATATTTTTTTCGATCAAACTATTGGCCAATAACAAGTTTTGTTTGGTATTACCTTGGTTTGATCCTAATAAAATGTACACAAGATTAGGCATAGTACAATATTAGTTGAAAAAGGAATTGCCTACAAAGTTTTTTTTCTAGCAATTCTTCATTTAATTAGCAGAAAGAAAAATCATGCGTAAATTATTTTATTTCGGCTTGCTTTTTATAGTGGTAGCTTGCCAGCCCGATAGTACAGATGAACCAAATCCATTGCCAAGTAGTGATATCAATTTTGTTGGTACCTGGAGCAGAGACAGCGTTTTGGTGAACGATATTGCCCCTAGTGGTTTAAAAGTACGAATTGAAACATTTGCAAATTTGGGTACTTATAAATTCAATGCCGATAATTTAACGGGCACCATGAGTCATTCTGCCTCTGATTTTGCCATTACTTGGAAATATGCTAATGCGGCAAATACCATCACAATTTCCGAAATAGATTGGGACAATCAATTGTACCAAATAAAACAACTAAATAGTACTAAGGTAATTTTAACTGGGTATTTGAATACAGGTGGTGGCAACCAAAACGAAAGAATTTTGTACTTAACAAAAAAATAAAGTAATTAACTGCTGCCGAAACAAGTGGCAAATTCTATAAATTACTTTCGCATGAACTCTTTTCAAACAAAGACAAGTTGAAGAATAATATAGCTAAATTAGCTTTAAGCATTAATAAAATAACATGAAAAAATTAGCAACAAGTATCGTTTTGGGATTTGTCTTTTTATTGACAAGTTGCGGCCCGTCAACGGTAGTTACAGGTAGTTGGAAGAATCCAGCCCATGTAAAAAAGGCCGAGCCCTACAAACATATTTTTATTGCTGCAATGCTTTCAGATGTAGGAATTAGAACCCAACTAGAGGATGCTATTGCTCAAAAAGCTAATTCTAGAGGCTTGGTTGTAACTAAAAGTTTAGATATTTTTCCTCCAATGATGACCAAAAAGGACATCCCAAGTGAAGAGAAAATGATGGAAATTATTAAAGGCACTAATAGCGATTTAATTTTAACCGTGGCCGTTAAAAGTATAAAGGAAGAAACGCGCTATGTGCAATCAACCGCAACTCCAATGTATTCGCCTTATGGCTATGGTGGCGTTTATGGCGGGTATGGTGGATTTTACGGATATTATGGTAATTCTTATAACCAAGGTTACTATACCACAGATCAATTTGTTTTTCTCGAAACCAATTTATATGATGTAGAAACTGGTGCCTTAACTTGGTCTGCTCAATCTACTTCAACAAATCCTAGTGATTTTAGAACTTTTTCTAGAGAGTATTTATATGCAATTTTAGATAGGCTCAAAAAGGATGGTT
This sequence comes from Bacteroidia bacterium, assembly GCA_044377255.1. GTDB lineage: Bacteria > Bacteroidota > Bacteroidia > UKL13-3 > UKL13-3 > B1. Next base: position 898 of record JBILJL010000336.1, on the reverse strand, counting down.
TGCTTAGAGATATTCCAACTGAATCCGGAAAATAGTTCTTTTTCAACATTTAATAAGGAATAGATTTTAAACTTAATGATACCTGCATAAAATTAAGCTACATGTGTTTGTATGTCGCTTTTTCTTATGCAACAGAGTTAAAGCCATATTTAGAAATCCGAACATAAAACTATGATTTCTCAAACATTTTAACATCTTTGTATCGTGCCTCCTAAACAATTACTTTGCTATGAGAAGAGATTTAAATAGTTGGTTCAGCCCAGCTCTGCAAAAAGAAATGCCAATAGTTACTTATGGTTATTCTGGTTTTGCATTATTACTGGTACCAACGGCTGCAGCCGATTATTTGGAGTACGAAAGGTTTCAATTGATAGACACCTTGGCTCCATTTTTAGAAAGTGGAAAGGTGAAAATTTTTTCAATAAATAGCATCAACAATGAAAGTTGGCTCAACAATCAAATGTTGGGAGAGCACAAGGCAATTAGGCACAATCAATTCAATGATTATGTTTTCAATGAGGTAATTCCTTTTATTAAAAATAGCACTTCGCAAGAAACGCCAATTATTTTAAGTGGTGCATCTTTTGGAGCGCTGCATAGCATGAATTTGTTTTTAAAACGGCCAGATTTAATTAATGGTGTTATAGCCATGAGCGGGGTGTACGATCTTTCTGAATACACCAAAGGATTCTATGATGAGCAAGTTTATTATAACTCGCCAATGCAATACATGGCCAATTTAACCAACCATGATATTCTTAAAGAGATTAGAAAAAGCAAACACATACACATTGTAACCGGTAGCGGCGATTATGAAGATCCTAGCGCTTCTGGAAAGATTGCCGAATTGTTGTATAGCAAAGACATCAATTATGAACTAGATATTTGGGGACCAGAG
>JBILJL010000337.1:0-2892 GCA_044377255.1 Bacteroidia bacterium | reverse complement strand
TTCACCTATCAACAGATTTTATTTTTGATGGCACTCATGGTCCCATTGATGAGAATGAGGTACCCAACCCTTTGAGTTATTATGGATCTAGTAAACTCCTAGCAGAGCAATTGGTGATGGCCGAATGTAATAGTTGGGCTATTGCCAGAACGGTTTTGGTTTTTGGTATTGTGAGTGATATGAGCAGAAGCAATATTGTACTTTGGGCAAAAGGTGCATTGGAAGGTGGAAAATCAATAAATGTGGTATCTGATCAATTTAGAACACCTACCTTAGCCGAAGATTTGGCTGTAGGTTGTTCACTGATTGCCGCAAAAAAAGCACAGGGCATTTTCAATATCTCTGGCAAAGATTTTATGAGCGTTTTTGATTTGGTGTATAGGGTAGCAACTTATTGGAAATTAGACAAAAGTTTGTTAAACATAAGTAGCAGTGAAGGAATCAAGCAAGCAGCCAAAAGACCACCCATCACTGGTTTTAGATTAAAAAAAGCGATGGAAATTTTAGGATATAGTCCAAGAAGCTTTGAAGATGGATTGGCGTTGATGGACAAACAATTAAAGCAATAAAGATGAATTTTATTTTATTAGAGGCAGCAGAACCTGCAAGTTTTATGTTTTGGTTTTTAACAGAGCTATTCTTTGCGGGAGTAGTAGTGTTTTTATTGTATTATTTTATTGTAAAAAATCCAAAAATCAATAAACCCCGGCCTAAAGATGAGGAGGAGAGTTAAGTTTTTTTTAGACACCTATTTTTATTTTAACCAACAGGAAAAAAAAGGAATTTGGAGTTTGGTGCTATTGATTGTAATTGTGCAATTGAGCAGTTTGTTGTATGCTCATTTTTGGGTAGGTACTAAAAATAATCTTCGAGTTTTATCGCCAAATGAAATTAGTTTTTTAGCTGTATCAGAAAATGATTCAGCCGATTTTGACTATTCAAAAACGAAGTATAAAAATACCTATAACTATAAAAAGAATTACCCGCAAAAATTAGCCTACAAAACAAATAAGAGAGATACTATTTTTACTTATCCCGAAAGAAAAAAAATTGCATTACTTAATTTGAATGAAGCCGATAGTGCAAGCTTAGTTGCCCTACCCAAAATAGGGCCAGTTTTAGCCGGAAGGATAGTGCAGTACAGAAATAAATTAGGCGGCTTTCATCAGATGAATCAACTATTAGAGGTATGGGGTTTTAAAGAAGATGTGTTGTACGACCTTGAAGGTAAAGTGTTTTTAAACCCCCAAGATGCCACAGCTATTAATATCAATGAAATTAGCTTGGATGAACTTAAAAAGCATCCATATTTTAAGTATAGTTTATCTCAAGCTTTGGTAAATTATAGAAAGCAGCATGGCAACTTTCAATCGCTGAATGATTTGAGAAAAATCAAATTGGTAAATGATTCCATTTACAAGCTTATTTCTCCATACTGTACTTTTTAAACAATCTGGTATCGGTTCAGCCCGAAATTGCTTATATTTTATTAGGTTATTTTTACACTAAAATTTACATAGAATAAGTCCGAAATGTGCTATACTTGCCGATTAATAAATAAACTTGTTTATGTTCAATTTTGAAACTACTGAAAACCAAACAATGATCGCCCAAATGGTGCGTGATTTTGCCGAAAAGAATATTCGTCCAAACATCATGGATTGGGATGAGAGCCAAACATTTCCTCTGGAAACATTCAAGGAAATGGGGAAATTGGGATTGTTAGGTGTTTTGGTTCCTCAAGAATATGGTGGTTCTGGTTTTGGCTATTTTGAATATGTTACAGCCATTGTTGAATTGTCTAAAGTATGTGGCTCGGTAGGTTTAAGTATGGCGGCACACAACAGTTTGTGTACCGGACATATCATGTATTTTGGGAATGAGGATCAAAAGAAAAAATGGTTGCCACAATTGGCATCTGGCGAAGCAATTGGTGCTTGGGGATTAACAGAGGCAAACACGGGTAGCGATGCCATGCGCATGCAATGTGTGGCTAAGCAAGATGGTGATAATTGGATTTTAAATGGTACCAAGAATTGGATTACTCACGGTATTACAGGAAATATAGCTGTTGTTTTAGCCAGAACAGGAGAGTTATTGGATAGCAATGGCATTACTGCATTTGTTGTTGAGCGCGGTACTCCCGGTTTTAGGGGTGGTAAAAAAGAAAATAAGTTGGGCATGCGTGCCAGTGAAACAGCGGAGTTAATTTTTGAAGATTGCCTTATTCCGAAAGAAAATGTGTTAGGCAATATTGGTGATGGATTTAAGCAAGCCATGAAAGTGCTTGATGGAGGTAGGATATCTATTGCAGCCTTATCTTTAGGCATTGCAAAAGGAGCTTATGAAGCTGCCTTAAAGTATTCAAAGGAACGCCAACAGTTTGGTCAGCCAATTAGTAATTTCCAAGGAATATCTTTTAAATTAGCAGATATGGCTACTCAAATTGAAGCGGCCGAATTGTTAATTTTTCAGGCAGCAGATAGGAAAAACAAGAACTTAAGCGTAAACAAAGAAGGGGCTATGGCTAAGTATTACGCCAGTGAGGTTGCTGTAAGAAATTCAACAGAGGCCATACAAATTTTTGGAGGCTATGGTTATACCAAAGATTTCCCAGTAGAAAAATTCTACCGCGATTCAAAATTATGTACAATTGGAGAAGGTACCAGTGAGATTCAAAAACTGGTCATCTCAAGGTCTATTTTGAAGGACTAACTTTAAAGTTAAATCAGAATTCAGAATTCTGAATTAAAATGCTAGCAGCGAAGATTAAAGTTTGTCATTTTTCATCGGTTCATCATGTATGGGACACTCGTGTTTTTTACCGTGAATGTATCTCTTTGGCAAATGAATTTGATGTAACGTTAATTGCTGTAGGAAACAAAACTGAAA
>JBILJL010000051.1:0-10945 GCA_044377255.1 Bacteroidia bacterium | reverse complement strand
CAGTTAAACATGGTATTTCCAAATCAAGAGACGGCGGTTTGGTTCAGCTTAAAGCCTCGCAAAATGATACCCAATTGTTGGTTCAAATTATCAATACAGGTCGGTTTGAACCAAATGAGCATGAGCTAGGATTTGGGGTTGAGAACACCCGCGAGCGCTTAGCAATTTTGTTTGAAGACCGCGCAAGTTTTACCATAGAAAATTTAAACGACAAGGAAGTAATCACTAAAATTATACTACCATTATGATACAAACCATTCTAGTTGATGATGAGCGTTTGGCTCGCGAAGGATTGAAAAATCTATTGAAAGAACATACCGAAATACAAATAATAGGTGAGGCTTCTAATGTGGATGAAGCCCTAGACATGATTGATAAATTGAAGCCTCAGTTGATTTTCCTCGACATTCAAATGCCTGAGAAAACGGGGTTCGATTTATTAGAAGATTTAATTGAAACGCCTTCAATTATTTTTACAACTGCTTACGATGAATTTGCCATCAAAGCTTTTGAGGTAAATGCCTTAGATTATTTACTCAAGCCTATTCAAAAGGACAGGTTAGGTGAAGCTATCTTAAAAGCAAAGAAGCAAATTGAGGAACTGCGCTTAGAAAAACTTAGAGCAAGGTTAATGCCTGATGAAAAGGTTTTTATCAGAGATGGCGACCGTTGTTGGTATATTAAATTGGATGAGATAAAGATGATTGAATCGGCAGGCAATTACGCCAAAATTTATTTCGATAAATACCAACCGCTCATTCACCGGACGCTTAACTCCTTAGATGAAAGATTGAGCGACCAAATTTTCTTTAGAGCCAACCGCCAACAAATCATCAACCTCAATTACCTTGATAGGATTGAGCCATTCTTCAATTCCGGATTTTTATTTTACATGAAAGACGGTAGCAAAATTGAAGTCAGCCGCCGCCAAGCCGTAAAATTCAAAGAAACGATGTCGTTGTAGGGGCGAAAAAATTTTCGCCCTTAAGCCTTACCGGAAATTGTTCTTGAGGAGATAAGTTTGTTTTGCCTCAAATGTTCGAGGGCGAAAGATTTTTCGCCCCTAAATCGGGAAAATTTTCCCTTCGATAGCCGGGTAAATGCGTTTCATCATTTCGATGCTCATGGCTTTATAAGCCTCAAGGCCCGCTTTTTCTTTGGTGGTTTGATAACCTTGTATTCCTCCTATGGCATCATGCATGATTTCGCTTTGGGTCTTGGCATCTTTCAAAATAACATCTAAATCTATGGTTGCACGCAACATATTGCCCCACATCACACCCAGGTCTTTGGTATTGGCTTCCAGTTCAATAATGTAATCTGCTTGGTCGGCTGTTTTTACAAACGCGCATCCCTTTTCCATGAGTTTCTTTTTAAGTGCCGGTTCAAGAATAGTATAATACATTTTATTGTCTAGGTTCAGCTCTTTGCTTTGCATGTAAATTTTAATGGGAGCCAACTTCACCCTTATATTGGCAATAGGTCCATCTAGGTTCAGCAAGAGTTTTTCCATGCTCATATTTACGCTATCGCCCATCATCAATTTTTTAAGATTGGTTTTGATATTGAGCACCTGTATAGGTTCAGAACATTGAATGCTACTGATGCCAAATTGCGCAGAACCATCCGCCTGCGTTTCGGCAGAAACATTGCCCTTGAGCAGGATATTTCGGCCTTCAATCAGTAATGGTAAATAAGGAATGATTCCAAAACTAGTATCCGATGTTTTTAGTTGTGTGTTGGCAGTTATTGGATGATCCAAGGGCTTGCCCATTATTACAGCTATTTCTTGCTCACTTGCTCTTATTTGAACCAAATACAATTGACTTTGTAACTGCGATAAAATTTCATTGAGCAAAAATACCCTGCGACCATTGTAATCAGTTTCAATAGATTCGTTCAAGTAATTTTGCAAGCTAATAGCGGCTTTAATTCTCAACTGCAGCTTTTGAACAAATTCAGTTTCTATAGTTAATTTATCGGCTCGGTTCAGCAAGTCGATTGATTTTTCTAAAGCCTCATACAATTTTTTTCTTTTGTAAGCCTCAAAATCTGCCTTGCTCAATCGGTAATAAATCCAGTAGTCGGTTTTGTCTTCCCAGCTATCCAATACCTGGTAGCCTTCCATGGTTTCGGAGGCAATCATGCGGGTATCGGAAAAAAACTGCTGACTAAAATTTTGGTTGTTTTGGTATTGCGATAAGATGGAGTTACTAGAGACAGTAACTTTAATTTCGCCCATCATATCATCCAAGGCATTTTTCTTGGCCACTCGCTGAAAGTCGCCACTATTGGTGAGTTTGCTACTATGACCTATGCCTATATAATAATCGGTATTGGTTGGCCTTTGGGCTACCCAACCAGGTTTCCTGCTACTATTTACATCCACCTTGGGCACACCGCATCCCATCAGCACAACGGCCAACAAAATCCAAATCGCACGTAAATGTATGTAGTTTTTCATGGTTGTTTTTATTGCCACAAAGGCTCCAAGGCACTAAGTTTTTTTTTAAGCCAGGCAACAATTTTTTATTGCCACAAAGGCTCCAAGGCACTAAGGTTTTTTACACAAAGTAACAAAGCAACAATTTTATTTAAAGCAATTTTTTTATTTCAATTCATTGAAAGAAAATAAAAAACTCTGTGCCTTGGAGCCTTGGTGGCAAAATTGTTGCTTTGTAGTGATAACTATACTACCGACCGTTGCGCTCCTTGGTTAGTTTTTCCATTTCGGCGTTAAAGATTTCTTCGAATTTCTTCTTATCGTAATCTTGCTCAATCTTTTTGTTATTGGCTATGCCTTTATCTATGCCATTTAATACAGCTTGTTTATTGGCTTCAATAGCTATCCAATAAGTGTAAGAGTTATTGGTTTCTTTGAATAATTTTTCACCCAAAACTTTTACATCTACCAATTCTTGGTTAGTAACCTCGCGAGCCAATTCTTCAAATTTGTTGTTGAAATCAACTTGGTTACCGACGGTGCGTTGTTGGGTATATTGGTCAGTTACTTTTTTAATAGTGGTTTGGATCAAACCGGCCATTTCAGATTTTGCATTTTGAAGGGCAATCTTCTTGGCAGTTTGTAAATCAGGACTACTACCGCTGCTCTTAGCTCTAAAGTTTTCTTTGTCGGAATAGTATTTTCCTTCACTAAAAGGAACACTGATTTCAACAGCGCCTGTGCTGTTTTCAATTGGAGTTACCTTGTTCTTTTTTGATTTACAAGAGGCAAAAGCAACTGCAAATGCCAATAAAAGCGCTCCTGAACGTAACAGGATTCTAAGATTTGATTTCATGATTTTGTGGTTTATTGTAGTTAAAGTTAATGATATTATCCTTTTATCCAAAAATAATGCCAAATTAGGAAGATTTGGAGAAGAGGTGATTTGGAGAGGGGGAGATGGAATTATATGGGTAAACATAAAATGTAGGGACAGGTCGCGACCTGTCCTACCTGAGGTTAAGATTTGGGAGGAGAAAATCAATTAATACGAATGTAACGGGTAAACACAAAATGTACGGACAGGTCGCAACCTGTCCTGCCGAACAAACATGGAGCTCAAATTATCATAACAAAAAAAAAGCCCCGGGAAACCCCGAAGCTTTAAATTATATCAAATGCCAGAAGCCAGAAGCCAACAGCTAAAAGACCTACTTCACAGTATCCATGTGGCAAATCAAATCTACCACCTTGTTGCTATAGCCCCATTCGTTATCATACCAAGAAACAACTTTTACAAAATTATCGTTTAAAGAGATACCAGCTTTTGCATCAAAAATAGAAGTACGCGCATCGCCTAAGAAATCGCAGCTAACTACTTCGTCTTCGGTGTATCCAAGAATACCTTTCATTTCGTTTTCTGAAGCATGCTTCATAGCAGCTTTAATGGTATCGTAGCTAGCGCCTTTAACCAAGCGGCAAGTTAAATCAACTACAGAAACGTCTGGAGTAGGAACACGGAAGCTCATACCGGTTAATTTTCCTTTTAATTCAGGAATTACTAAACCTACAGCTTTAGCAGCACCAGTGCTCGAAGGAATAATATTTTGGTAAGCACCACGGCCACCTCTCCAATCTTTAGCAGAAGGACTATCAACTGTTTTTTGAGTAGCAGTTACAGCATGAACGGTTGTCATTAAACCTTCTAAGATTCCGAAATTATCGTTTAATACTTTGGCAATAGGAGCAAGGCAATTGGTAGTACAAGAAGCATTAGATACGATAGTCATATCGGCAGTGTACTTCTCTTGGTTCACACCCATCACAAAAGTAGGCGTATCATCTTTAGCAGGTGCGCTCATGATCACACGTTTTGCACCAGCTTTAATGTGAGCACCTGCAGATTCTAAAGTTAAAAACAAACCAGTTGATTCAACCACATATTCTGCGCCAACTGCATCCCATTTTAAATTTGCTGGGTCTCTTTCTGCAGTCACACGAATGGTTTTACCATTAACAACTAGGTTACCACCTTCAATGGCAATTTCACCCTTGAAAACGCCGTGGGTTGAATCGTACTTAAGCATGTAGGCCATATAGTCTACATCAATTAAATCGTTGATTCCAACAATTTCTACCTTAGGGTTATTGATGGCAGCCCTGAAAACCAAACGACCAATACGGCCGAATCCGTTGATTCCTATTTTCATTGTTATAAATGGTTTATTTTGAGTGGCGCAAAGATAAATGATTATTCTTTAAAAAGAAGATTTTGATTTTTTGCGTAAATCCAAGCTGTATGCCCCATTATTTGGGCTTTTTATCTTGCTAGCATTGGCTTTATATTTTCGGTTTGAACCAAAAAGCAAATTTTTTTATAATTTTGACCATGCGATATCTTTTAGCCCTAATAATTGGTACATGTTTCTTTTCGTGCAAGCGTGATAAAGAAAAGTTTTTGGTAAGCGGCATTCTCTACAAAGATTGTTCGCATACAATTCCTTATGCCAACTACCCACTAATATTAGAGTATAATACAAAGAGCCTCCTAGAAGATCCATTTGAAATGTCCTTAACAACCAATGAAAAAGGCGAGTTTTCTACCACTTATGAAAGTGTTTCCGATTTAATCAATGGAAATCTTTCAGTTTCCTTTGTGGCAGGATTTGCCAATACTTCTTTGGTCTCAGATCTTCCGTTAAACAAGACAGTCAATCTTGGAAATATTGTGAAAGGTTCAAACAGCTTTGTGGTGTATAAAATTGCAACAAACAAGCCATATACCTCCAGCGACACACTTTACTACCGCATTACTGCAAGTAACTTTGCGCCACCCTACATGTTAAATGCCCCATATAAAATTGGACCATTTACCAACGGCCAAATTTTGGATACCCTTGTTCGTTCGAGTATCATGGGTTACGACAACGGCAGTAAATCCATCAAAGTACAAGTAAACAACGAATGGCGCCTGGGAGCTATTTACCATGATCCAAAAAGGCTGAACCAACAATACTACTCAATTAACCCCTGCCAAGTATACGAGGAAGCGGTAATTGATTTGGGGAGAGCGGTGAAGTAGGGGAGGTTTCTTAGTTTTTCAACTTTCCAGTTTTCAAGTTCTATGTCAATTTTTCGATAGCTATACATAACAAATTCAATAAATCCAATCAAATATTGGCATAAAAATTACAAAAATACAAGGCAATTTGTTTTTTTTAGCCTTTTTGTGAGTGTTGTTTTTTTAATTTTAGTGCAAAATAAAGTGGCCATTGCCAGTTTTGTAGGTCCAGCCTTTACTGCCAAGTATACGAGGAAGCGGGAATTGATTTGGGGAGAGCTGTGAAGTAGGATAAATCAATATTTACCATTAAAAAGCTCTTTGGTTCAAACCGAAAAAAGCGATTTAGTTTTCTGTTTTGATGGGTGTTGAAGCCAATGGCGCGCTGGTTTTTTTATTTTTTTCAAAAAAGATTTTGATTAATCCAAAAAAAGCCTACTTTTGCCAACCCAAAATAATGGCCCGTTCGTCTATCGGTTAGGACGTTAGATTTTCATTCTGAAAAGAGGGGTTCGACTCCCCTACGGGCTACAGACAATTAGAAAGCTTCACCAAAAGGTGGGGCTTTTTTGTTTTAAGAAAGTTTCAGTTTGAAAGATAAATTTTTGTAATCGTCTGAAGCCCGAAGGGGAGGGCCGCCCCACGGTCACGCTCCTCGCTAAATTGACCCTCTTGGGTCAATTTTTAACGCTCGTCCGTCCTACGGGCAACATAAGAAAGAGAAAGAGTTTAGATACTCTTCACTTTTTGTTTCTCTTTCTTTTTTTATATCTTTTGGTCAGAAATGGATATTAAAAAACTCATTCAACCCCGATGCAGTGGGACTGTTTCTCTTTCTTTCCCTCTTTCTCTTTCTTTTCCCCAATTATCCGGATTCCCGAAAAATATTCTTAACCTTGCTTAATTAACAATTAGGAAATAATTTGAAAATGATTTCATCAATACTTAAGGATACTTTTGAGGCTAATTTATTTACAATTAATCATTTTTAAGGTTTGAAATCATTTTTAGAAGGTTTAAAGTTTATTGTTTATACCTCCTTAAGGAAGGATACTACCTCAGGGGTGGAGACAGAATTGCTGCTGCCTAAGGGTAAAACACCCGTTATTGTATATACCCCAGTTGGTGAAGAAAAAGGCCTGATCATTACTTTTACGGGGTTTTCTATAAGAGGTTATAAGGACGATCGCATAGCGGTGGTGAACAATGCTTTTAGGAAAATGGGCTACCGCGTTATTACGCCAAAGATTCAAACCATCGACTCCTTGCTCATTCATCCTTCTAGTATTGATGAGGTTAAAGATGTGATTCAAAGCATTTATGCTGATCCAATTTTGAACCCAAATAAATTTATTCCTGCCGCGTTTGCCCCATCTTTTACTGCTGCCATTGTTACCCTGGCAATTGCCGAGCTGCCTGCAAATAGCGTTTCGTCTCTCTGCCTGTTAGGGAGTTTTAGTGATTTTGAATCTACCATTCAATTTGCCTTAACCAACGAAAAAAATATGGATGATTATGGGATGCATATTCTCATGAAAAATTTCCTGAAATATGAAATTGGCCACAATCCTGAATTAGAAGAATTGGTTCAAACCGCCTTAGAAGATAATGGTTTAAAACGGCCCATTCCATTGCTACCTAGCTTACTTGCCAAATCGAATCCTACAACCGTTGAATTGTATAAAAAGCTTAGGTTTGATACCGAATATAGAAGCAAAGTAATCATGAGTGCGTGGACTAAAATTCCGGATTTCGATATTTGGAAACACCGATTGGATTTGTCATTACATGCGCATAAAATTACTTGTCGGGTTGCCATTATTCATGGGAAAGACGACAACGTTATTCCTGCTTCTCAGTCGGTTTTGTTACATGGACTGCTGAAAGAAAATAACAAGGAAGTACACTTGGAACTCTCTGATTTATTGAGTCATGGCGACTTGAAATTGAGTTTTAAGATTTTTGGTGAAATTATTAATTTGGCCAAGGCGTTTAATTTTTTTGTGGCTAAATAACCCAAATTAAGAATTCAAAAGGCAAAAAATGAGGGCAATGCATAGAAATTTAAATTTTTAGTCTATTTTTGCGCCACATAAAAATTAAATATTAACTATCATGCATTTGACAACAGAAGCGAAACAAGAAATTTTCGCAACGCACGGTAGAGCCAAGTCTAAAACAGACACTGGTTCAGCTGAGAGTCAGATCGCTCTATTCACAGAGAGGATCAACCACATCACCGAACATTTGAAATTAAACAAGAAAGACTTCTCTGCGGAGTTAAACCTTGTGAAAATGGTAGGTAAAAGACGTGCTTTATTGAATTACCTACAACGTAAAGATGTTTTTCGTTACAGGGATATCATTAAAGAACTTGAATTGCGTAAGTAATCTCTATGCCCTTTTCTTTTGGAAAAGGCAGTATTAAATTTATTGGAAAAGGGGCAGGCCAACAGGTGCTGCCCCTTTATTTTTAAAATTCTAGAAAAAGACAAAAAAAAATATGTCAGTTGCAACAACAAAAACCTTCGAACTAGATGGTAAAACCATTAGTGTAGAAACAGGTAGATTAGCCCGTCAGGCCGACGGTGCTGTGGTGGTGAAAATGGGTGATACCATGATTCTTGCTACAGTGGTTTCTGCTAAAGAAGCCAAAGAAGATGTGGATTTTATGCCACTTACAGTTGATTACCAAGAAAAATTTGCGGCTGTTGGTCGCATCCCTGGTAGCTTCCACAAGCGTGAAGCAAAATTATCTGACTATGAAGTATTGGTGAGTCGTATTGTAGACCGTGCCTTGCGCCCATTGTTCCCAGATAATTTTCATGCCGACACACAAGTAGCACTTACTTTGATTTCTGCAGATAAAAACATCATGCCCGATGCCCTTGTAGGTTTTGCAGCATCTTGTGCCCTTATTGTAAGTGATATTCCTTTTAATGGTCCGGTTTCTGAAGTACGTATTGCGCGTATAGATGGAAAATTTGTGATTAACCCGTATAAAGATGAATTAGCGCGTGCAGATATGGACCTGATTGTAGCTGGTACCGAACACGATTTAAATATGGTGGAAGGCGAGTGTGCTGAGGTTACTGAAGCAGATATGCTAGAGGCAATGAAGGTTGCTCACAACGCTATCAAGATTCAAATCAAAGCACAGTGGGAATTGGTTGAGATGATGGGTGGTAAAAAACCAACTCGCGAATACAACCACGAACGTAGCAATCCAGAAATGGCTGCCGAAATTAGCGCTTTTGCTTACGATAAAATATATGCCATCGCTAAATCTAAAGCTGGTAAGGGCGAACGTTCAGCTGGTTTTAAAGCAATACGTGAAGAATACAAAGCTTCCTTACCTGAAGGCACTGTTACCGATAAGTTTTTAATGAACAAATATTTCCACGATGTGGAGTATGATGCTGTTCGTGCAATGATTATCAACGATCGTACTCGTTTAGATGGTCGTAACTTAGATGAGGTTCGTCCTATCTGGAGCGAGGTTGGCTACTTACCTGGTGCGCATGGTTCAGCCATTTTTACCCGTGGCGAAACCCAATCGTTAACTACTGTTACTTTAGGTACCAGCGACGATGAGCAAATGTTGGATAGCCCAATGAATGATGGTTATGCAAAGTTTTTATTACACTATAATTTCCCTGCATTCTCTACTGGTGAGGTAAAACCTAACCGTGGTCCGGGACGTAGAGAAATTGGTCATGGTAACTTGGCATTGCGTGGTTTAAAACGTGTATTACCTGGTGCGCCAGTTAATCCATATACTGTGCGTATAGTTTCTGATATTTTAGAATCGAATGGTTCTTCATCTATGGCAACTGTTTGTGCTGGTTCATTGGCATTGATGGATGCAGGTGTTAAAGTTACTGGTGCCGTAAGTGGTATTGCTATGGGTTTAATTCATGATGAAAAGACAGATAAATTTGCAATCCTATCTGATATCTTAGGTGATGAAGATCATTTGGGCGATATGGATTTTAAAGTAGTGGGTACCAGCAAAGGTATTGTTGCTTGCCAAATGGATATCAAAATCAATGGCTTGAAATGGGAAATGGTAGAAGAAGCTTTGAACCAAGCTAAGGCTGGTCGCTTACATATCATGGACGAAATGAACAAGACCATTGCTGAACCTAATGCAGATTACAAACCAAATGCTCCGCGTATTGTAACTTTACATATCGACAAAGAGTTTATTGGTGCGGTAATTGGACCAGGAGGTAAAATTATTCAAGGTATGCAGCGCGATACTGGTGCTACTATTTCTATTACCGAAGAAAACAACATGGGTATTGTAGAAGTTGCTTCCAATAACCAAGAAAGTTTAGAAAGAGCATTGGCTATGATTCGCGCTATTGTTTCGGTTCCAGAGGTTGGTACTGAATACTTAGGTAAAGTAAAATCTATAGTTGACTTTGGTGCATTTGTTGAAATTATGCCAGGCAAAGATGGTTTGTTACATATCTCAGAAATTGGTTGGACTCGTTTGGCAACTATGGATGGTGTAATGAAAGTTGGCGATGAAATTAAAGTGAAATTGATTGAAGTGGATCAAAAAACTGGTAAGCTTAAATTGAGCCGCAAGGTTTTATTGCCTAAGCCAGAAGGTTATGTTGAGCCAGCTCCAAGAGAGAATCGTCCGCCAAGAGATGATAACCGTGGACCAAGAGATGGCAGAAGAGATGACCGCGGTCCTCGTCCACCACGTGAGCCACGTCCAGAAGGCAATAACTAGTTTTCTGTCTGAACCTAGTTTTGGTTCAAACCGAATTATACTGAAAAGGGACCCGAATAACTCGGGTCCCTTTTTTATTAATATTGAAAATGTAAATTGCAGCCCTAATATTTGGACCAATGGTGAATTTGAAAAGTATAGCAGTAATTGGCGGAGGAAGCTGGGCAACGGCTTTGGTGAAGATATTGAGCGAAAACAAGGCTAGCGGCAAAAGTGGCATTGAGAGCTTAAGTTGGTGGGTAAGGAGCGAGGAGAAAGCTGAATATATTCGCATGCATCGTCACAACCCAGACTATATAAGTTCCATAGAAATTCACCCAGAACATGTTAAGATTAGCTCTCATTTAGAAGAATTGGTGCGCGACGCAGAAGTGCTTTTAATAGCCATACCGGCTGCATTTTTAGAAGCATCATTGGCTACAGTTCCTAAAGAATTATTTAAGAATAAAATCATTGTGAGTGCCATTAAGGGCTTGGTACCTTCAACCAAACAAATAGTTGGCGATTATTTTATGGAACATTATGGCATTGATGAAAAAAGAATTTTGGTAATATCTGGGCCATGCCATGCAGAGGAGGTAGCCAATGAAAAGCTTTCTTATTTAACCATTGCAGGCTTGGGTCAAGACCTTTCTAGATCATTTGCTGCTGCCTTAAATAATGCCTATATCAGAACAGTGGCTTCATCGGATGT
>JBILJL010000335.1:0-2895 GCA_044377255.1 Bacteroidia bacterium | reverse complement strand
AGCATGCAATGGAAAGGTTAATTTAATATAAAGGAATTATTACTAAGGGGATTAAACAAGTTAACATTCTGCATTAATGAACAAGAAAAAGGAAATCAAAATCAATTGAAAAAAAGCATAACTTTTGTTCTGCTTAATTTGGGTATAAGCGATTTTTAAAAAATTTGTTAAATACAAATTTGACAAAAAAAAGCCGCTAAGTGCGGCTTTTTTGTACTCGGGGCGGGACTTGAACCCGCACGTCTTTAAAGGACACAGGATTTTAAGTCCTGCGTGTCTACCAATTCCACCACCCGAGCGTTAATTTACAGAACATTAAAAGAAAAAAGTTATAGGCTAACCT
Source organism: Bacteroidia bacterium (assembly GCA_044377255.1). Lineage (GTDB taxonomy): Bacteria > Bacteroidota > Bacteroidia > UKL13-3 > UKL13-3 > B1. The sequence continues at coordinate 2,552 of JBILJL010000335.1, read as the reverse complement.
ATAACTTTTTTGCTTTTGAGCAAGAGACGAGGCTCGAACCCGCGACCTCAACCTTGGCAAGGTTGCGCTCTACCAACTGAGCTACTCTCGCATTTACCTAATGCAGCAATTGCCTTGTTAGATACCCTTTTAGGGAGTGCAAATATAAGGGTGAACCTATTATTTACAAGGGCTTTTGATAAAAAAAAGCAAAAATGTTGCTTATTCGCTGATTTTCAAACGAAAATTTGTGAAAAGTGGCTGGGTATTAGCATCTGGCTGCTGGTATCTGGCTGCTGGCATCTGGATACGCGATAAATCGCGTCTTTACTGGCTGCAAGTAGCACTACATAGTGCTAGAGGCTAGAGGCTAAAGGCTAGAAGCTAGAAGCTAGAAGCTAGAAGCTAGAGGCCAGATGCCAGCAGCTATTTCTCAAACAACTTCTTCAGTTCGCTGAGCTTTAGCAAGGCTTCGATGGGCGATAGGGTATTTAGGTCTAAGTATTGGAGCTGGTCTTTGATACCTATTAAAACTGGGTCGTCTATTTGGAACATGCTAAGTTGTATTGGGCTCACTTTAACCTTTCCTAATTCTTTGGCCGACATCTGTTCACGGCCTCTCTCGAGGTCTTTGAGCAATTCGTCGGATCGGTTCAAAACGGTTTTAGGAATGCCAGCCATGCGAGCCACGTGAATACCAAAACTGTGCTCACTGCCACCCGGTTTTAGCTTGCGCAAAAAGATGACTTTATTGTCTTGCTCCTTTACATTGACATGGAAATTTTTGATACCATTGGCTGGCATTTCCAACTCATTTAACTCATGGTAATGGGTGGCAAATAATGTTTTGGGTTTATAGGGGTGTTGGTTCAAATATTCTGTAATGGCCCAAGCCAATGATATGCCATCATAAGTTGAGGTACCTCTGCCTATTTCATCTAATAAAATAAGACTATTCGGCGAAAGGTTATTGAGAATACTGGCGGTTTCGGTCATTTCTACCATAAAAGTACTCTCACCAGAAGAAAGGTTATCGCTGGCTCCTACCCTAGTAAAAACTTTATCTACGATACCCATTTTTGCTACGGATGCTGGCACAAAACAACCAATTTGTGCCATGATTACACACAAAGCAGTTTGCCTTAAAATGGCGGATTTACCACTCATGTTGGGGCCAGTAAGGATAATGATTTGTTGGGTATCTTTGTCTAAGAAAATATCATTTGAAATATAAGGAACACCGGGAGGCAGTTGTTTTTCAATTACAGGGTGCCTTGCATCTTTGATCATCAAATCAAAGCCTTCATGGAGTTCTGGTTTACAATAACGATTGATTTCGGCCAATTGGGCAAAAGCAAACAAACAATCTATTTTACCCATCACTTGGGCATTACTTTGGATGGGTGTAATTTCTTCCGCCAATGAGGTTACCAATTCATTGTATAAGCGCTCTTCAATGGCCGAAATTTTTTCTTCGGCCCCTAATATTTGCTCTTCGTAATGCTTTAATTCTTCGGTAATATAGCGCTCGGCATTGGTGAGTGTTTGCTTGCGCATCCAATCTGCAGGCACCTTGTCTTTGTGCACATTGGTTACCTCTAAATAATAACCAAACACATTGTTATAAGCAATTTTGAGGCTTTGAATACCTGTACGTTCCTGCTCTTTTTTTTGCAATTGCAGTAGGTAATCTTTGCCACCAAAAGCAATTTTTCTGAGCTCATCTAGGCCTGCATCCACGCCTTCTTTGATCACATTGCCTTTGTTGGCCAGCAATGGTGGTTCGGGCATGAGCATTTTATCTAGCTTTTCAACCACCCAAGTACAAAGGTGTATTTGATCTGCAATGGTATTGATTAATGCATGATTAAATTCTTTTAACAATTGCTGAATTACAGGCATCATTTTTAGGGAACGATTGAGCTGCTGCAATTCTCTGGGACCAATTCTGCGCATGGCTAATTTAGAGATAAGCCTCTCCAAATCGCCCACTTGCCCCAAGGCCTCCATGGCTTTTTTGCGCAATTTTCCTTGCTGTTTTGCTTGGTCTACAATGTCCAATCTTTCAGTAATGAGTACCAAATCTTTGAGCGGCATCACCAACCAGCGCTTGAGCATGCGTGCACCCATAGGGGTTACGGTTTGATCCAAAATTTGTATAAGGGGTACCCCATTTTCATTGGGTGAACCAAGCAATTCTAAGTTACGAATAGTGAACCTATCGAGCCAAACATATTTTTCTTCGTTGATCCTAGAAATACTCAATATATGCCCTACTTGTTCATGGTGTGTTTCGCTGAGGTAATGCAAACAAATGCCCGCACTAATGATACCCAATTGTAACTCTTGTATACCAAAGCCCTTTAAGTTTTGTGTTTGAAAATGGTTCAGCAATTTATTGTAAGTAAACTCGTGCTGAAAATTCCAATCATCGAGGGTATAGGTATAGAGTTTATCGCCAAATAAGTTTTTGAACTGAACCAATTGCTTTTTAGATACAAGGGTTTCGGAAGGTTTAAAACTCTGTAACAATTTATCTAAGTAGGCTATCGGACCTTCAGTAACCATAAACT
>JBILJL010000001.1:0-52337 GCA_044377255.1 Bacteroidia bacterium | reverse complement strand
GCTATTATTCATTATTTTTCTTTTTTCATTTCAAATTGCATTTGCACAAAAGGAAAGTAAAGCCATAGCAAAAATTATTGCAGGCCCTATGTTAGGCTATATGGAACACACCGAATGTTTGGTTTGGGTTCAAACAGCATGTGCTAAAAAAATAACGATTCAATACAGAATAAAAGGTGCAAATGGCACTTGGATGAGCAATTCTTTGAGCAATACAGAGTCTGCAATTTGCAAGCCCTTTATCAGTAAATTTATTTTAACAGGCCTTGAAATGGGTTCAAACTATGACTATCAAATTTTGTTAGACAACCAAGTTCAACAATTTAACTATCCCTTGACCTTTAAAACTAAAGTGCTTTGGGAATGGCGCACCCCGCCGCCAGATTTCTCCTTTATGCTTGGCTCTTGCTTGTATATAAATGATTCGGCCTATGATAGACCAGGCAAACCTTATGGAGGAAGCGATGAAATTTTAACAACCATGACAAACACACCGGCAGATTTTATGATTTGGTTGGGAGATAATACCTATACACGCGAGGCAGATTATAGCAGTGCAAGTGGAATTGCTAACAGGTATTTACACACCAGAAGCACGCAACAAATGCAGCCTTTTCTTGCTAAGATGAATCATTATGCCATTTGGGATGACCATGATTATGGCGACAATGATGCTAACAAGTACTTTGATTTAAAAGAAGAATCAGCGGCTTGTTTTAAAGCCTATTGGGGGAATAAAACTTATGGCGAAAACGGCCAAGGTATTTACCACAATTTTAGGTTTAGTGATGCGGAGTTTTTTTTATTGGATGATCGTTGGTTTAGGGATGAATCTGAATTGCAAGAAAGCAAATTCTCTAAAACACAATTGGGTTCGAACCAATTAAGTTGGCTAAAAAACAAGCTAAAGCACAGCAAGGCTTCGTTTAAATTTGTGGCTGCGGGAGGTCAGTTTATCAACGAAAACACCAATGTAGAATCTTTTAATTTGTACAAAAAAGAAAGGGAAGAAATTATTCAGTTCATTATAGATCAAAAAATTGGTGGTGTTTTTTTTCTTAGCGGAGATAGGCACCATACGGAGCTGTTAAAAAATGATAAAGTTACCTCAGCACTTGGCTATCCATTATACGATTTAACCAGCAGCAGCATAACGGCAGGTAGCAGCAGCGTTTTGAAAACAGCCGAAGCGCAAAATCCGCAAAGGGTAGAAAATACCTTAACGGTAGAAAACAATTTTTGCACCATTAAAATTAGTGGGCCAAAGCGCGGTGAAAGGGTTTTAACCATTACGTGTTTCGATGCAAAAGGAATGGTAAAATGGGGTAAAAGCCTTAAGGAAAGCGAATTAAAAGCAATTAATTGAATAGGAACTGAGTTTTGTTTAAAGAGATTTTTGTATAACTTGCATTAAATTGATTTAAAGCCAGCAATTATTTATCCTAAAGTTTCTAATGGAAAACAAATCTAAATTTATTCAAGAACAATTTTTGATGCGCGTAAAATCGGGCATACCACCAAATGTTTCTTTTGTAGATGAGCTGGCTGATTTATTAACGCTTAGCACAGATAGCGCCTATAGGAGAATAAGGTGTGAAACCCTATTTAATATTGAAGAAATAACGCTGATTTGTAAACATTTTAGGGTTTCTTTTGATCCAGAAGTGCAGCACATGAGCAATAAGGTAACTTTTGACTATTTGAAGTTAGATGACAAAAAAGAAAACTTTAAACTCTGGTTAATGTACATTTCTGGAGATGTGAAAAAGATAGGCACCTCTGTAAACAACCAAATAATTTATGGGGCAGACGATGTTCCTTTGTGGCATCATTTCTTTAACAGAGACCTAATTACGTTTAAACTTTTTTATTGGTTAAAGTCGATTTTAAACTCACCAGATTTTGCCGATGAAAACTATGATCCTAGTTTAATTGATGAGGAAATGATAAGCAGCGCTTCGGAGATGTTGAAGAATTACAATGAAATTAACTCAATTGAAATTTGGACGGAAGACACCCTAAACAGTAACCTCAAGCAAATTGAATACTTTTGGGAATCGGGTTTTTTTAACCATAAAATTGATGCCTTACACCTTTGTGATTTATTTTTAGAGGAACTAAACCTGGTGTTAAAAAAAGCGGCCAAGAGTAGCAAGTTGATTGAGAAGGGAGAATCTGGAAGAGAGAATTTTAAGCTTTATAAAAGCGAGGTGATGATTGGCAACAATAGCATCTTGGCCAATATTGGTTCAACCAAAATTGCGTATGTGAGCAACAACACCTTTAATATGATGAGCACAACTAGCGCCGATTTTGTTCATGAGAATGAACTTTGGCTCAACAATTTGTTGAGAAAATCAACTTTAATTAGCGGTGTTGGAGAAAAGCAAAGAAATCAGTTTTTTAGGGTATTAAGAGAAAAGGTGGAGGCACTAAAACAAAAAATAACTCTTGGTTAACTACCTGCAATTTTTCTTTGAATCATAGCTTCATACATGGCTATACCAGCAGCCACAGAAACATTTAATGAAGCCAATCCAAAGTCCATAGGTATTTTCCCAAGCTCGGTACACTTTTTAATTAAGTCGTTACTAATGCCCGTTTCTTCATTTCCCATAATAATGGCAAGCGGTCCGCTTAATTCTATTTGATCCAAATTATTATTGGCTTTTTCTGTGCAAGCAAGAGTTGTAAAGCCACATTGGTTCAAGAATTCTATAACAGTTTTTAAATTTTTTTCTCTACAAACGGGTAATTTCATCAACGCGCCAGCGGAAGTTTTTACGGCATCATCATTAACAGGAGCCGAATCTGTATGAGGAATAACAATGGCATGAACGCCAGCACATAAGGCAGTTCTGGCAATTGCACCTAAATTTCGCACATCTGTTAACCTATCCAAAACCATGATAAAAGGGGTTTTGCCTTCTTCAAAAAGTTGAGGAACAATTTGTTCAATGCTGTGGTAAGAAATAGGAGAAATATAGCCAACCAAACCTTGGTGATTTTTTTCTTTGAAGGAGTAGAATTTTTCTTTAGGAACAAATTGTACAGGAACTTGTTGTTTTCTGCAAATGCTTAATATTTCTTCTACTTGGGGGTTTAATAATCCCTTTTGCACTTGAATTTTGATTAGTTCACGGCCGGCGTTAAATGCCTCTTTAATTGCATGAACGCCATAAATAGTTGTTTGGCTCATAAAAATAATCTTGAGGTGCAAAGAAAACAAAAAAGCTGCCCATTGAGCAGCTTTTTTGTTGGTTTGTTAAATATAAAAATTATAAACCGGTTTGAACCGAATTAATTCGTTTGGTAAAATCGTCGGATAAAGCATCTTGTCTGTTTGCTTTCGCAACCTGTTGAATGTAATTCATGATTTGAATGTTATCTTCAATATCTGGCTTAACAGCATTGCGTTTGTTTTTAAAGCTAGAGAAATAACGAGCCTTTTCTTCGTGAATGGTCATCAGTTCTTTGGCAAGATTGTTTGCTTTTTCGTTTGCTCCTGCTAGGTAATATCCTTCTACCAAACGTACCACAAAAACATCGTATTGAACCTTATCGTTTGGCATTACTTTTAAGCAATAGTCTAAAGTTTTAATAGCAGAATCTTTTTTGCCTTCCATAATGAGTTGTTCTGCTAAACGATAGAATATATTTCTAAAGTTTTTAGATTGACGTAAGATGGTTTCATCTAAGTACACATTACTTTCGGCCATGTTACCCCACTTAAACTTCTCCATAAGGTTGGTATAAAGGATATCTGAATTGATTCTTCCAGTTGTGCCATCTCTTTGGATATTGCTTGCAATTGGAACTAATCTATAGGTTAAACCTTCTAATTGGAAATAACCTTGGAGGTTCATATAAACATCTGAACCAGTGGTAATAGCCCAATAAATAGGCCTTGTATTGATATTACTTGCTATAATATCCAACAAGATTAAATCGGCTTTCATGAGGTTATTGTTGCCAATTTCCCATTTAATGGTATCTAGCATGTACATTTCGTCTTTTGCTTTAACCACACCATTTTTTAAGCAGGCAGCCCTATCAACAATGATGCTAAACTTTTTGGTTGGGAAATAGCGCAATGCTTCTCCACCTTGAGTTTGAACTGTTCCCATTGGGTCCTTATCGTCATTAACAAAAGCCAAAATGTTTTTGAGTGGGTAATAATCGTTTTTGTTGATTCCGTATCTGGTTTCTAGTTCAGGATTTTCATAATAAACAACATAATCTCTGGTTCCTTGTTTATACTGATCAGGGCGCATAGAGAACTCAACAGGTTTACTATCATAAGCAGGGCGTTTAAGGCCATCTGCATACCAATCTGTATTGAGTAAACTCATGTTAATTACACGTATGTCGCTTCTAATATTTTCAACATTTTGCGCATACCACAATGGGTAAGTATCATTGTCGCCATTGGTAAATAGAATCGCATCTTTTTCGCATGAATTTAAATAATCTTCTGCAAAATGTAGGGCAGTAAAACGGTTACTGCGGTCATGGTCATCCCAATTTTGTGAACCCATTAATAGCGGCACTGCAGCCAATGAAACAACAGTTGCACCAAGGGCTGCGGTTGTTTTATTCATCTTTTTAGCCAACCAATCTACAATGGCTAAAACACCTAATCCAACCCAAATCATAAAGGTTTGGTATGAACCCACATAGGCATAATCTCTTTCGCGTGGTTGATGTGCCGGGAAGTTCAAATATAAGATAATGAAGAACCCTGTAAATAAAAATAGGGTCATAACAACTGAGGCATCTTCTTTTGCTTTTTTGAAGTGGTAGAACACCCCAATAAGCCCTAGAATTAGCGGTAGAAAGAAATAGGTGTTTTTTGCCCTATTCGATTTCATGCTCTCTGGCATAGTGGTTTGAGGGCCTAAGCGCCATTCGTCTAAGAAAGTAATACCACTTATCCAGTTTCCTTTTGTTATGTCTCCGTATCCTTGTTCATCGTTTTGTCTACCAATAAAATTCCAAAAGAAATAGCGCCAATACATAAACCCTAATTGATAACTTAGCAAGAAATCAATGTTTTTGCCCATATTGGCTCTTTTCTCACCCGGCATTTTTTCCCACTCTCTATATGCGTTTTGATAATCAGCCCTATCGGCCCACATACGAGGGAAAAGGGTACAATCTTTTGGATCATAAATGCGCTCAATTTTTTGCCCAACTTTTTCATATTTACCATCTGCTCCTTTCGCAAATTGGTAGGCTCCCTTTTTGTAATCTATTACCTTGGCATAAAAATACTGTCCGTAAAGGAGAGGGTTTTCGCCATATTGTTCGCGATTTAAATAGCTTAACAAAGAAAATGGCTGCTCTGGGTCGTTCATGTCTATAGGCGGATTAGCCAAAGAACGAATGATAATCATTGAGTAGGACGAATAGCCAATAACTACAAAAGAAAAACAAAGCACAACCAAATTTACTACATCCATGGCCGCCTTTCTTTGGAAGATAAAAAAGTATAGTGCTCCAGTAATGATTGCCCAAGCAATTAATCCAGAGAAACTTCCGTTTACAGAAAAACTACTTAGTACCAATGTAGCATAAGATGCTATAGCAATATAAAGACTCGTTTTACTTAAGCTATGTGTATAGTGTAGGAAAGAGGCCAATAAAGTAACTAGCAAGAAAATGAGTATTAACGCACCCGAGTTAAAACTCATGCCAAATGAATTAACAACTAGGTAGTCTAATTTAGTTGCAAGGCCAGGTAATCCTGGAATAATTCCAAATTGAACAATGCCTATTGCTAAAATTGCTACTGCGGATGCCCCAATAAATCCGTTTCTTGAAGGCTTGTATTTTTTGAAGTAATACACATAAACTATAGCTGGAATAACCAATAAGTTCAATAAATGGACGCCAATTGAAAGACCAACTAAATAGGCAATAAGCACCAGCCAACGTTGCGAGTGTTTTTGATCTGCTAGGTCTTCCCATTTAAGGATACACCAAAATGTTAAGGTGGTAAAAAAACTTGAAGAGGCGTAAACCTCAGCTTCTACCGCCGAAAACCAAAAGGTATCTGAAAAGGTTAAAGTTAATGCACCAACAGCTCCAGCGCCCATTATTGCAATGGTTTGCCAAGACTCAAGCTCTGCCGCACCTTTTAATAATATTTTTTTAGCCAAATGGGTAATGGTCCAAAACATAAATAAAACAGTTAATGCACTTGTAACTGCAGAAACCATGTTTACCCAAAATGCCACTTTGCTTGGATCAGGTGCCATTAAACTAAAAACTCGCCCAATCATTAAAAACAAAGGAGCGCCAGGCGGGTGGCAAATTTGTAATCGGTATGAAGCAGAAATGAACTCACCACAATCCCAGAAGCTTACTGTAGGTTCAAGGGTGAGGGTGTAGGTAACTAAAGAAACTACAAAAAGTAGCCAGCCCAACACATTGTTTAATTGATTGTATTTACTCATTCTATATCTGTTTTGATTGCTTATAACGCTAATGGGCAAACATAAATGATTTTGTGAAACCAACAAACAACTATCTTAAGATAACTTTAAGATAATTTTGTTAAAATCACACAAAACAAGCTCTTTCAATTGCTTATTGCATATAGTAAAATTAGGAAAAACTAAAAAATTGGGAAAAATTGGCCCATTCTGCCTATTTTTGAAGTTGCAAATTAAAGGAGAAAAAGATCATTGTCACATAAAGTAGTTGTTATAGGAGGAGGTGCTGCAGGTTATTTTGCTGCCATCAATTGCGCCCTAGCAAACAAGAATTCTGAGGTAATTCTTTTCGAAAAATCATCTAAGGTCCTGCAGAAAGTCAAAGTTTCTGGAGGAGGAAGGTGCAATGTAACACATGCTTGTTTCGACCTTAAACAACTTTCCTTGAGCTATCCAAGGGGAGAAAGACAACTGAAAAGTGCATTTGCAAGGTTTAGCCCTAAAGATACAATAGAATGGTTTGAATCAAGAAAGGTAAAGCTTAAAACTGAGCCAGACGGACGAATGTTTCCTGTTAGCGATGATTCACAAACTGTTATTGATTGCCTAGAAAAGGAAGCCAAGAAAGGCAAGGTTTCCATTATCCTTGAAAAGGGTGTTAAAAAAATACTTACAAACTTTCACGGTGGATTTGAGTTATTATTAGATTCAGGCGAAAAAGTTTCGTGCAGCAAAATAATTGTTGCCTCAGGCGGCAGCCCCAAAGAAGATGGTCTTCAATGGCTTAAAGACTTAGGCCATAGAATAGAAGCTCCTGTTCCTTCTTTGTTTACCTTTAATATTCCAAACAACCCAATTGTTGAATTGCAAGGCATTGCTGTACAATCGGCTAGGGTTAGAATTTTAAACACCAAATTGGAGTGCAGCGGACCAGTATTGATCACCCATTGGGGATTAAGTGGTCCTGCAATTTTGAAAACATCTTCTATGGGAGCCAGAATTTTGGCCGAAAAAAACTACGAGTTTGAGGTTCAAATTTCTTGGTTAGATAATAAAAAGGAAGATTCTGTGAGGCAAGAACTTTTTAACCTAAAAGCAGCCAATCCAAGCAAGCAAGTTGGTAAGCTGTTTCCGTTTATACTTCCAAAAAGATTAATTTCTTTTTTATTAGATAAGGCTGGAGTTAAAGAGGATGCCAATTGGGGAGAGGTTAGTAAAGAAATGTTGAATTTAGTAATTCAAGGTTTATTATATGATACCTACCAAGTAAAAGGAAAAACAACGTTTAAAGAAGAATTTGTTACTTGTGGCGGTTTGAACCTAGATGATATTGACTTTAAAAGCATGGAAAGTAAGCGCGTGAAAGGCCTTCACTTTGCTGGAGAAGTATTGGATATTGATGGCATAACAGGAGGGTTTAATTTTCAAGCAGCTTGGACCACAGGTTTTATAGCAGGTAGAGCCGCCTCTGTAGAATAAATTATCTTACTTCTTAGTTTTGGTTCGCCCTGAATCTTTTATTGCTTTGGTAAGTAACCACTCAATTTGACCGTGGGTACTGCGAAACTCATCTGCAGCCCATTTTTCAATTGCTTCCATTAGCTCCTTGTTAAGGCGCAATGCAAATGGTTTCTTTTCCTTATCTGCCATAAAACTATAGTATGCAGTTTATTTGGTTTTCAGTTTTTAATTGAGCTAAATACTGGGTTAGTTCTGTGTGTTTTTGTGTTCCTATCAAAAACTTTTTACCACTTTTTAAAACCAATTGTAGGCCTTGATTTCCTGCAATATTGTAGGCTTTGCCGTTTCTAAAACTATAACGTAAACCCCAACCTCCATATTCCATAATTGGTTTGTATTTGCGAACTTGAACAGACTCCAACTCTTCCCACTTTACGTAATAATAAACACGTTGAAAAGGAAAGAATCGAATGGTGATTCCTGTTTCATCCAAGCGCGTTTCGAGCTTGGTAAAATAAAACAGTACAGCAACAAAAATTACTACCACAGAGGAAATTAGCATGGGTGTTCCTTGTTCACTTTGGGTTTTTCCAAGAGCTATTCCTACAACAAATATGATGATAGGAACAGCTAGGATTAATTTCATCCACCACTTGTTAAATTTTTGTACTTCGTAATAATTTTCCATTTTAATTTAGTGATTGAGAGTTCCAGCATTGATTACAGGGTTTGCCGATTTATCGCTGCAAAGCACTACCATTAAATTACTAACCATTGCGGCTTTTTTATCGTCGTCTAATTCGATGATATTTTTTTGCGACAATGCTTTTAATGCAAGATCTACCATGCCAACGGCACCTTCAACTATTTTGGTTCTGGCTGCAACAATTGCCGTAGCTTGTTGTCTTTGTAACATGGCTCCCGCAATTTCTTGTGCATAAGCCAAATTACTTATTCTTGCTTCCATAACTTCTATTCCTGCAAAGGTTAACCTTTCTGTTAATTCGCGCATGAGTTCTTCGTGCACTTCATTGTTTCCAGAACGCAAGGAGATTTCCGCTTGTTCGTCGTCAAAATTATCATAAGGATATGTCCCAGCTAGTTTTCTGATAGCAGCCTCACTTTGGATTTTAACAAAGCTCTCATAATTATTCACCTCAAAGGCAGCTTTAAAGGTATTGGAAACTCGCCAAACCAAAACGATACCAATCATGATTGGATTGCCGAGTTTGTCGTTTACTTTAATGGGTTGGCTATCTAAGTTCCTAGCACGCAATGAAATTTTTGCCTTGGTATTAAAGGGATTTACCCAAAAGAAACCACCTTCTTTGGCGGAGCCTTGGTATTTTCCAAAAAGCAACAGCACGGTTGATTCGTTGGGATTGTTGATGAAAAAACCCGGTAAAATGAAGAAGGAAATAACTAAAATTAAAACTGCAAGCACAACCATTTTTGCGAAAAATAATCCAATGGTTGCCGCAAATAAAAGGAAGAAAAGGCCTAGCATCATAAAGCCACTACTGGGAATAACTGTGTTTTCTTGTTTCATGTTTTTGATATTAAAATGATATCACAAAGATATCTGTATTTTTTACGTGTTTCCAAGTAAAACTTTCACAAATTGATAAAAGGCTAAATTTGATTTTGGCAGTATAAATTAATTGAAGGATGGTAAGTCTCGGTTCAAACCGCCAAAAGAATTTTTGATTACAAAGACTTGCCGTACATTTGCCTTATATTTATGAGCAAGAATTTTAAGAGATATTTAGTTACCGCCGCATTGCCTTATGCCAATGGTCCGGTTCATATTGGTCATTTAGCTGGTTGTTATTTACCTGCCGATATATACGTGCGTTACCTAAAAGCAGCAGGAAAGGATGTATTATATATTTGTGGTAGCGATGAGCATGGTGTTCCTATAACCATTAAAGCAAAGAAGGAAGGGATAACGCCACAACAGGTGGTTGATAAATATGATGGCATCATGAAAAATGCTTTCAAAAAGTTTGGGATCGACTTTACTTATTATGGTAGAACAAGCTCAAAAACACACCACGATACTGCCCAAGATTTTTTTAGGACTTTGTATGATAAGGGTGTTTTTAAAGAGGAAATTACTAAGCAGTATTATGATAAAGAGGCTAAACAATTTTTAGCCGACAGGTATATTACTGGAACCTGCCCTCGTTGCGGAAATCCTGGTGCATACGGAGATCAGTGTGAGAAATGCGGTACAGCTTTAAGTCCAACAGATTTAATAAATCCTAAATCTGCCTTAAGTGGTGCTGCACCCGTTTTAAATGAAACAAAAAACTGGTTTTTGCCTATGGGCGAAATTCAACAATCTGAAGATTTTCAAAATTATATCAAACGATTTGATGATTGGAAATCGAACATCAAAGGTCAGTGCAATAGTTGGCTAACAGAGGGCTTGCAGAGCAGGGCCATGACCAGAGATTTAGATTGGGGAGTTCCAGTTCCAATTGAAGGGGCAGATGGCAAGGTGCTTTACGTATGGTTTGATGCGCCAATTGGCTATATCAGCGCCACCAAAGAGTATTTGAATAAACAAAATGAAGCAAGCGAATGGACAAAATGGTGGCAAGATGATGATACCGCATTGATTCATTTTATTGGCAAAGACAATATTGTTTTTCATGCCATTATTTTCCCAATGATGTTGATGACTCACGGTAAATTTATTTTGCCTAGCAATGTTCCAGCAAATGAGTTTTTGAACCTTGAGGGTGATAAAATTTCAACCAGTAGAAACTGGGCAGTTTGGTTGCATGAATATTTAATTGATTTTCCAGATAAGCAAGATGAATTACGTTATGTGTTAACGAGTATTGCGCCAGAAACCAAAGACAGTGAGTTTACTTGGAAAGATTATCAAACACGTGTAAATAGCGAACTGGTAAGCATCTTCGGCAATTTTGTTAACCGTGTTTTGGTGTTATCAGATAAATATTATGGCGGTTTGATCCCAACTGTTGCTAGTGATTTAACTGATGAAAAATTGATTGCCGCCAGAAACTTATGCATGGAACAGGTTGCAAAAAGTATTGACATGATGCAGAAAAATTTGGAGTCGATTAAGCTTAGAGATGCCCAAGCAGATTTCATCAATATTGCTAGAGCTGGCAACAAATTTTTGGCCGATACCGAACCTTGGAAACTGATAAAAACAGATGAGGAAAGTGTGAAGCATATTTTGTTTGATGCCTTGCAGATTTGCGCCAAGCTTGCCATTGCCGCCCAGCCGTTTTTACCACATACAACAGATAACTTATTGGGCATGTTAAATACCCAAGATAAAAATTGGAGTTTGTTGCAAAATGAAATCATACTCAACTCTGGCCACCAATTGGGCAAGGCATCTATACTTTATAAGCAAGTAGAAGACGAAGATATTGCCAAACAATTGTTGCGTTTAGAAGAAATAAAAAAGGCCAACAGCCAAGAACCAATGGCCAAAAGCATAACCGAAAAAAAGGCCGACATTACCTATGAAGATTTTGAGAAATTAGATTTGCGCGTGGGTAAAGTTATTGAAGCAGAAAAAGTACCTAAAGCAGATAAACTGTTGAAACTAACTGTAGACTTAGGATATGAACAGCGCACAATATTGAGTGGCATTGCCGAGTATTATAAGCCCGAGGAGCTCATAGGAAAATTGGTAACGGTGGTGGCAAATTTGGCCCCTCGTAAAATTCGCGGCATAGAAAGCCAAGGAATGCTGTTGATGGCCGGAAACGATTTTGGCAAATTATATAGCGTAGGTCCCGAACAAGACATCGAACCGGGAAGCGCGGTGAAGTAACAGGGCGAAAAATATTTCGCCCTGTTACAATACCCACGAAATAACCTTGAGTAAAAAGGAATCATTTGCCTTAAAAGAGTGAGGGCGAAAAATATTTCGCCCTGTTACAATACCCACGAAATAACCTTGAGTAAAAAGGAATCATTTGCCTTAAAAGAGTGAGGGCGAAAAATGTTTCGCCCTTAAATTCCGTTTACCCGGGTTAAGATTCGTAGGGGCGAATCCGCCGTCTGGCGGACGCCCTTAAACATTTAACACAAATTTCACCCGGGTTATTCCACTCTTACTTTTGCAAAACAATCTGCTGCATTTGTTTCGTTCCCTTTTCGTTGGTGATAACAAGATGGTAGGTACCTGCGGCAATTTGGCTCAAGTCAAGGTTTTGCTCAGAAAGCGGTTTGTCGTTTTCGATTACAAACAAAACGCTGCCTAATATACTTGTAACTTCAACCTTCTTGATATCTTGGCCATTTGCTTGTTTTTTAATGCTAATTTTTCCGTTGCTAGGATTAGGATAAACAAGGTAGGTACTTGAACCAATTTTTGCTTCTTGTAAGCCACTTGCATAAATAGAAACACGATTACTAAGCACTTTAAAATTAGCAAAACAAGCAGGTGAATAAACACCTTCAACTAAATAGTGTTTTGTACCTGGTCCGCCCAAAGAATCAACATAGGTGTTTGTTCCAAAAGCAAGAGTGGCAATGATGTTATAGGCACCATTATTGTTAGCTCTGTAAACTTTATACTGGTTAATACTTACTGAGCCTGCATAAGGCATCCAACTTAAATTTACACGGTTGCCGCTAATAGTATTAGATAGCTTTAGTGGCCTATGCGAAAAGCTCAATGTTGAAGTATTAGCGCAACTATCTACCGATTTTAGCGAGTAATAATATGCTTGGGAGGCTGGCAATGGTGTTGAAATATTGTCTAAGAAAGCAGCAGGCGAATTATATGGAATAGTAGTTAATAAGGTTGGAATGGCAGTGCCATTTGGTGCAACCCAAATTTGATAAGCAGCAGTTCCTTTATCTGGTGTTTTGTTCCAAACTATTAAGTTTTGATTGGTAATTGAGTCAACAGATACCGCACAAATAGCTTCATCGTTGAATAATGTTTTTGCCCCAATAACAACAGAATCTTTGCGAAGGCATGAATTAGAATCGGCAATAGTTACCATTACTTTTCCTGCAGGTAACTTTGTTGCTTTAGCTGTGTTTTGAATAGGACTTGTATTCCAAGAATAGGTATAGGGCATTTTGCCACCACTTACAAAAACCTCAGCAGTACCAGTGCTTGCGCCAACGCAAGCGGTATTGGTGCCAGTAATTGTGATGGTAAGTGGTGTAGGTTCATTGATAGTTATTTGGCCAGTTTTTACGCAGGTTGAAGTATCTTTAAGAGCGGAGTCTTTAACGGTAATGGTATGAGTTCCTACAGAAACGTTGGTAAATACATTTGACGAGCCATAAGCACCAGCATCCAATTTATAAAGATACACACCCAAGCCGCCAGTTGTGGCGCAAGTAATGATACCATTTTGAAGGCCATTACAAGTAATATCCTTTTTGCCCAACAATAGGTTCAAAGGGCTAATAGACTTAATGGTATCTATCACGGTAGCTCGACAGAGGTTAGAGTCCCTCACTAAAAAGGTGTAAACACCAGCTGCAAGATTGCTTACTATAGGCGAAGTAATAGGAGCAGGGCCACCTAATCTGCCATATTTGTATGGGGTTGTTCCCTCTGTTGCTGATAAGGTTGCTGATCCAAAGGAAGATGCGCATGAAACAGGTGTTTTTGAAAGTACGCTTACCGTTAATTTGGTTGATGGTTCATTAATAGTTGTAGAAATGGTTTTTATACAATTATTTGCATCTGAAACTTCTATAAGTTTAGGCCCAGCCTTTTGATTAAGAAATATTGTATTTGTTTGGTAGGCTGACCCATTAATTCGCATTTTATAAGGTGTAACACCGCCAGTAGTTCCAATTGTAATTATTGCCGAAGAATCACCTTTACACTTTACATGGGAAATATTATCAACGTTACATATTAAAACCGCGGGGTCAAAAAAAGTAACAATTTGGGATGCCATACATCCAATAGAATCCCTTATTGTAAAAAGCCTCTCGTCAGGCTTTAAATTTGTAAATAATGTGTCGTTTTGAAAGTTACCTGCTCCCAATTTAACTTGAAAGGGGCCAACATTGTTTAATGCCCTTATAGTTATAACTCCATTCGAATCGCCATTACAAGTTACGCCTTTAACTTGCACTCCCATTGAAATGGAATTGAGAGGCTCGGTTAAGGTAACAACTAAAGAACCAGCATTGGTTCCAGTTGTATTGGAAAGGCTGTCTTTTACATTGATTGTGTAGGTGTTGGCAGTAAGGTTGCTAAAGGTATCATTGGTGCCAAATGCATAAAGGTTTGAACCAACTTTGATTTGGTATTGGTATGGTGGCCAGCCACCTGTTGCCTTTACAATTATTCTACCTGAGGTGGTATTTTTACAAATAATGTTTTTTGCCTCCACTAAAGTTAGGTTAAAGTTTGTTACCAGTATTGAGTCATTTATACCTATTGAAGAGGCACAATTACCTGCCAAAAAGAGCCTTATTTTATGCCACCCATTGTTAGTAAAAGTATGGCTATTTACGCTGTCGGTGTTATAGCTTGTAAATACATTAGATTTAGGACCTGTTTCAATTTGCCATTGAGTTAATGTTGGATTGTTATAAACGGCATTCGTTTTTGTGTATTTAAATTTTCGCGTGGTGGTATCGATAAAAACTTTGTTAATAACGGCGCTTGGAGAAGGAATTACCACCAATCCAATATTTTGTATGGTTTTTGCATTGAGAGGGCATCTTCTGTCTTTTGCAATAACATTTAAATAATAAGGCCTACTATTTGCAACGCCATTTGGGGGTGTCCAACAGAATTTTATTGAATCCTTTCGAGGGCCGTTTATAGCTCGTGTTGCAAGATTAAATGATCGAGTAACCAACCCCCCAGATGAAGAAATAGCACTTGGCAGGTTCCATGTAAGGTCTGTAGTATCAGCTGTATTAATATCTGATGCTACAAGAGTTCTACAAAAAGTTTGACCAACACAAATGGTATCAAAAATGGTATAGTCAAATGTACTAATGGTTTGAGTGCTAGAATCGCGATATAATACTATTGTTGGCGCATTATTCGCAGGCATAAATTGGGAATAAAACTGATGTTCTTTTCTTGTTATACCCATTAAAGTTGGAACACCAGCTATGGTTTTCCATTGTTTTATTTCAATAACAATAGGTGCAACAAAAAGTCCTTGAGGCCTGAACCTATAATCGCCAGTAACTACATTCATTGAAATACCAAATGGAGCCAGTGCTGGCGGGCTTTGCGATGGAGCACCTAGGTATGGGAAAGGGACAGTTGGAGAATATGGTGTTACATAAGGTGCTATAGTATTTGAGCCTGTTAATGAAGCTCCTTGATGATAGCTTAATGAATCACCGTCCGGGTCTACGGCGCCAAGGTTTAAGACAAAATCATTTCCAGCAGGTACAACAATTTCAGATTCAAATGCCAATGTTGGGCTGCTATTGCAGGGAGTTGCGCACCTGTTAATGATAGCCTCAGAGTAAAAATTTAGGCCCCCTGGGTTATTTAGTGTTGTAATTGCATTGTTTCTACAACAGGTATTGTAACCTATAGAAACTAAACAACAGGATGCAGGTATAGAAGATAAATTTACTTGCCCATAAAAAGTATATACTTCAATACCGGGAGTAAAAGTACCTGCTGTTCTGGTGCCACAATTAGTGCAAACAGTTTTAGAGGAACTGCATAATTGCACCACATCAAACCCACTTACCGAACTAACAACTGAAAGGGTTTGCGTTCCAAAGCTAACACCTGTGCAAGGGCTTGCTGGCACTCCGGAACCAGCTGGTGAGGCATAGCCATTTATATTTAACGGAATACTACACGAAGGGCTTAAAGAGGATGGGCAATTTGCGCACAATTGAATCCCTTGACAATCTCTGTATAGCTTAACTGTAACATTATAAATACTTGGTGTACCTGTGCATTGATAAGTTATTTCTGAGCCCATAACATGGGAGGCTTTTGCAGAAAAAACGGGAAGAAACAAAGCCAAAACAAAGGCAAATTTAAGTAATAGTAATTGCTTAGATTTCATAGGAGTAAATTTGTTTAGTGCTGCTAAGATATTAAAATGAAAGGTGATAGCAAGCAAAAATGACAAAAACGAGGCATGGTTAATTTTGAAAATCGGCATGATTTGCCTTAATTTGTTTCTGTTTGCTGTAAAATTCTACTAATGTTATGAATAGGTTATTTTTTAATAAAGCTGTTTTTGGTTTATTGCTATTAGTCTCTGCTTATGAAGTAAACGCTCAACAAATTGTTGCCATCTCGCCACCATTTGCCACAAGCACAGATAACAATGTGGTGCTAACTTATGATGCCTCGCAAGGAAATGCAGGTTTGTTGGGAGAGTCGGTTATATATGCCCATACAGGAGTAATTACTACTTTAAGTACTTCGGGTAGCGACTGGAAATATGTACTAACCAATTGGACCACCAATTTGCCTAAGGCCCTATTAACAAGGGTTGGTTCAAGCAATTTATATACCTTGAATATTGGTAATATTAAAACTTTTTATGGGGTACCTGCTAACGAAACAGCTTTGAAATTGGCTTTGGTTTTTAGAAATGCAGATGGTTCAAAAACCGGTAAAACAGCCTCTGGTGGCGATATATTTTTAGATATCAATCAGGGAGGTTTTCAAGTAAAATTGAATTCACCTAACAAGGCAAGTTTTTATTTGCCAACCGACAGTGTGAGCTTTTTAGGAACAGCATCAGTGAAATCGGCCCTTAAAATTTATGCCAATGGTACGCAAATTGCCTCCGTTATTAACGATAGTGTAATCTCTCAAAAAATGCGCTTTTCAGACATTGGTTCAGGCCGTATAAATATTGTTTTAGAGGGAGACAACGGGAGTACCAAAAGCTATGATACCAGCTATATGATGCAACGCCAATATTCCAATGTTGCTGTTTCTCCTAATGGTGTTATTGATGGTATAAACTATATCAGTGATACTTCGGTAACACTTCAAATATTTGCACCCAATAAAAGTTACATTTACGTTATTGGTGATTTTACCAATTGGGAATACCACCCTAATTATATCATGAACCGAACTCCGGATGGCACTAGGTTTTGGCTTACCATCAATGGATTAATTAGTGGAAAGGAATATGGGTTTCAATACAGCATTGATGACATACAAATGCGGGTTGCGGATGTTTATGCAGATAAGGTTCTTGATCCTAATAATGACAAATGGATAGCCACAAGTACTTATCCTAATTTAATGCCTTACCCTACAGGAAAAACCACCGAAATTGTTTCTGTATTGCAAACCTCGCAAGTTCCTTATGTTTGGAAAACAAACACCTTTAATAAGCCTAAGAGCGAGCAGTTGGTGATTTATGAGTTATTACTAAGAGATTTTATCGGCACTCATGATTACAAAACATTAAAAGATACCATTAGTTATTTTAAAAGAGCAGGAATAAATTGTGTACAATTGATGCCAATTATGGAGTTTGAGGGCAATGAAAGCTGGGGTTACAACACCTCATTTATTTTTGCTCCCGACAAATATTATGGCACTAAAAACGATTTGAAAGCTTTTATTGATGCTTGTCACCAAGAGGGAATTGCAGTAGTTTTTGATGTTGTTTACAATCATTCCTTCGGACAAAATCCTCAGGTACGAATGTATTTTGATCCAACTTTAGGTCCTTATGGACAACCAACAGCACAAAACCCTTGGTTCAACCAGGTAGATAAACACCCTTATGGTGTGGGTTATGATTACAACCACGAAGCGCAGCCTACCAAGGATTTTGTAGATAGAAATTTGAAATATTGGCTCACAGAATACAAAATAGATGGTTATCGTTTTGATTTGTCGAAAGGATTTACGCAAAAGAATACAGGCACAGATGTAGGTGCTTGGAATGCTTATGATCAGAGCAGGATAGACATTTTAAATAGGATAAAAGGTGAGGTGGTTAAATATGCGCCTGATGCGTATTTAATTTTAGAGCACTTGGGCGAAAATGCCGAAGAAAAAGTTTTGGCCAACGCTGGTTTTATGCTTTGGGGTAAAATGACAGAAAACTATGCAGAAGCCTTAATGGGATACAATAATTCTAAGGCCAATTTAACTTGGGGAGATTATAAATCGCGCACATTTACCAATCCTCATTTGGTAACCTATGCCGAAAGTCATGACGAGGAGCGCGTAATGTTTACCTGCTTAACTTATGGCAATACCAGCGGGACCTATAGCACCAAAAGTTTAAATACAGCGCTTAAAAGAGCTGCAGCTTATCACGCTTTATTAATTCCATTGAGAGGTCCAAAAATGATATGGCAAGGAGGAGAGTTGGGCTATGAGGTTTCAATTAACACCAATGGAAGAACAGGTAATAAGCCCTTTAAATGGGAGTATTTAAAAGTGCCAGAAAGGGTTGCAATACTTGATGCTGTAGGCGAATTGGCTAGGTTAAAACAACACGTATCATTTACTTCTGATAATTATATTTTTAGTAGCATATTGGGCACAGGCAAGTTTTTAAAAGTTACTCATGACAGCCTCAATACCATAATAGTTGGCAATTTTGATGTGGTTAATATCAGCATGGCACCTAACTTTCACCACACAGGTTGGTGGTACAATTATATGACAGGCGATTCGCTCAATGTGAGCGCATTGAACCAGAGCA
Source organism: Bacteroidia bacterium (assembly GCA_044377255.1). Taxonomy (GTDB): domain Bacteria; phylum Bacteroidota; class Bacteroidia; order UKL13-3; family UKL13-3; genus B1. The sequence goes on along the minus strand of JBILJL010000001.1, from coordinate 33,784 downwards.
TTCCTTTAACACCAGGTCAATATTTGGTGTATACCGACAAAAAATTAAACAATAAAATTCCACAAAACCCTATAGGTTTAAATGAAGCATCGGTTTCAATGTTTAAAGTATTTCCAAATCCTTCAACAGGCAATTTCTATGTGCATTCTGATAAGGATGTAATTGATGAAATTGCCTTATTTGATTTAAATGGAAGACAGCATTTCCAGAGAACTTTTAATGGAAACAACACCCAGGTTTCTATTGAGAACACTGGCCTCTCAAGCGGTTTGTATTTGTTGCATGTAAAATCTGGAGAACGCAATCAAGTTGTTAAGTTGATGATAGATTAGCTTAAAATAGACTCATAAAAAAAGGCAGTGTAGATTTCTCTTCACTGCCTTTTTTATTCGGTTTGAACCAAAAACTATTTGATTTTAAATGCTTTTTTAACAGCATCAACCATGTCTAATTTTTCCCAAGTAAATAACTCAACTTTAAATGAGTGATCTTTACCATCTGGCCCTTTAAACTTCTTGGTTACAACTTCATTTTTACGACCCATGTGCCCGTAAGCAGCAGTTTCGCTATAGATAGGATTACGCAATTTCAAACGAGTTTCGATGCCGTAAGGAGTCATGTCGAATAACTTTTCTACCACCTTTGCGATTTGACCATCAGTCATATTTACTTTAGAAGTACCATAAGTTTCGATGAAAATACCCATAGGATCTTTTACGCCAATAGCATACGATACTTGAACCAATACTTCGGTACAAACACCAGCAGCTACTAAGTTTTTAGCAATATGACGCGTTGCATAAGCAGCAGAACGGTCAACCTTTGAAGGATCTTTACCAGAGAAAGCACCACCACCGTGTGCACCTTTACCACCGTAAGTATCAACAATGATCTTACGACCAGTTAAACCGGTATCTCCGTGAGGACCACCAATTACAAACTTGCCTGTAGGATTGATGTGGTAGGTAATTTTATCGTTGAACAAATGTGCGAATTTTTTGTATTTGGTTTTTACACGAGGAATTAAAATCTTAACGATATCTTCTTTGATTTTAGCCAACATTTTAGGCTCTTTGTCGAAATCATCGTGCTGAGTTGAAAGCACAATAGCTTCAATGCGAACAGGATTGTTGTTGTCATCATACTCTAAAGTAACCTGGCTTTTAGCATCTGGGCGCAAATATTTAATTGCTTTGTTCTCACGACGTAAGGCAGCAAGTTCAATTAATATTTTATGGGCTAAGTCTAATGCCAAAGGCATGTAATCTGCCGTTTCGTTGGTTGCATAACCAAACATCATACCTTGGTCGCCAGCACCTTGATCTTGCTTTTTCTTGCGATCAACACCTTGGTTGATATCGGCAGATTGCTCATGAATGGCAGAGATAATTCCACATGAATTAGCCTCAAACATGTATTCGCTTTTGGTATAACCAATTTTGCCAATTACACCGCGGGCAATTTCTTGCACATCTAGGTATGCCTTAGATTTAACTTCACCAGCAAGTACTACTAAACCCGTAGTAACAAGGGTTTCACAAGCCACCTTCGACTCTGGGTCGAATGCCAGGAAATTATCAATTAATGCATCCGATATTTGATCGGCAACTTTGTCTGGGTGTCCTTCACTAACGGACTCTGACGTGAATAAATAAGCCATGTTTTTTATATGTTTTTTAATGGTTCAAATTAAACGATTAAGCAAACTATGAGGACTCTCCGCAGATATCTAGGAACTATATTTGACAAGAAAGTCCGCATTGTTTTACCACCGTGGTGTTCTTCCCGGTTGGCATCCGCTAGCTAGTGGATTCTTAATGCAGTGCAAAAGTATTGGAATTTAATAAAAAACAAAGCCTAAATAAAAAAAACGAGAAGTTTTCGGTTTTATTCTTTTCGGGTATTGGTAATATTTCGAATGATTATCGGCCAATCTTTTGCCATATTTATCTGTCATAGTATAAGCCAATAATAAGGTAGGTTAAACCCAAGCGTTCAATTTTGCATGTTCAAATGAGTTTCCTAAATATGACCAAAATCAAACTTCGAGTAAGTTTTATTTGTTACTAATTAAAAACGAGTAAACAACTAATCTTGCTAAGGCTAGGCTCAACGCTAACATAATCAATGAAAAAAGACTGTTTAGGACTCATTAGCAATCGTCGAAAAGCCTGTGAATATTTTTCAAGCTATTATTTATAATCAGTTCGTCCTTTAGTTCTTCAATTTTTAGTTCAGCTTTTTCTAATTCTGAATTATTAGGACTAAAATATTCTTTACAGCTTGGGCATTTAATACCATTTACTTTTAATTTTAGCAGCAGCTCTGTGTTAATAGGAACTATCGAATCACATAAGGGGCATTCAGTTGTCATATAAATCAAATTTACGTGTTCAAGTGATAATTCAAAAAAAGTTCTAAAATTGGTTCCAGTAAATTAAACAAATGATTAAATCCTTCGCAAAAGCGCAATAAATATTAGTTAAATTCCATCTACGAGCTATTTATTAATTGACAAAGTGTTTAATCGAATTAATTGCAGCATAAGATTTTGGAATTGGAATTCACAAATTGGTATAGAAATTCAAACATTAGTTAATTTTAAATGTTTACCTAAAAATCAAAAAGCAAAAATGAGTATTCAAATTGAAAAAATTAAAAAAGCAATTGAACCCTTAAGACAAGAGATTATTAATCATAAAGTTTATTTAGCAATTAAAGACATAAACGACTTAAAAGTATTTATGCAATTCCACGTGTACGCAGTTTGGGACTTTATGTCTTTATTAAAAACGTTACAGCGTAACTTGACTTGTACATCTGTTCCTTGGTTTCCCAGAGGAACTGCAGACACAAGGTATCTTATTAATGAAATAGTTGTAGGTGAAGAATCAGACGTAGACTTAAATGGTGTTAGGAAAAGTCATTTTGAATTATACTTAGATGCCATGAAACAATGTGGAGCTGATACAACTAAAATTGAAGTTTTTACAAGTGTATTGAAAAACACCAGCGACTTTAACTCCGCTTATTTATCCTCAGGCACTCCAAAGGAAGCACAAGAATTTGTAGATTTTACTTTTAAAGTTATTGAGAGTGATAAAGCGTATTTGCAATCAGCCATTTTTACTTTTGGCCGAGAAGATTTAATCCCAGGTATGTTTATCTCCATCATAAATGAAATACACAAGAATTTTCCTAATGAAATCTCTGTCTTTAAATATTATATAGAAAGGCACATCGAAGTAGATGGTGACCACCACAGTAACCTTGCTTTACAAATGACGGCCAATCTTTGTAATGACAACGAGCAATATTGGAAAGAAGCAGAAGAATCAGTTATACATTCCTTAAAACAAAGAATTGAATTGTGGAACGGTGTTTACCGACAATTGACAGAAAGAACAACTGTCAACACTTAAAATAAATTGTAGGGTCAGCTATAAAATTAAACTTTGGTCTTACTATTAAATGTTAATTTATATATTTACAACAAATATACTCTTTATAAAAACAGAAATATTAGATTATTAGAGTATTACGCTTTATTTTACCATAAAAAAAGGAGTTAAATAAATGTTGGAAAGCACAACATACCCAAAATTTGATTATTTGTTTGCAGGTGCAGGAGCTTCCGCAACGCTTTTGTTAATGAGCATGGAGCGAAGAGGCTTGTTAAAAAATAAAAAAATTTTGGTGATTGATCCAGATTCCAAGATTCACAACGACAAAACATACTGTTTTTGGGCAAAACCTACAGATGAAATAAGTATAAATTGTAAGCATTTAATAAGTCAGAAATGGGAAGAAATGTGCGTAAATGGAAGAGCACTAGAACCCATTAAACCTTTGGAATACATGCAAATAGCTAGTATTGATGTATACCATGAAATGCGAAGAATCTTGGAAAATTATCACATCCAAAGAATACAAACTAATGTAATAAGTATTGAGGCAATAAATGAAGGGCTTAATGTTATAACAGAGGAAGGAGTTTGGCATTCTGCCCAAGTTTTCGATAGCCGACCACCAAGCTATTTAACAGCTAAAAAAAACGAGGTTCACCTAAAACAGTCGTTTATAGGGTATGTGGTACAACCAGAAAATAAAGAAGAAACTAAACAGGCCATCGATTTAATGGATTTTAGGATAGCGCAACAAGGTTATACCCAATTCATTTATGTATTACCTTACGATTCTGGCAAAATCTTAGTGGAATTAACAAGATTCGGCAAAGAAATCCTTGACCCTATTAGCGCTGAACCTATATTAAATGAATACATAACAAAACGATTTGGCACCTGCACCGTATCACACATTGAAACTGGCTGCATACCCATGAGCACATTAAGAATTTCGGAAAATACGCTGCCAGGTTTGATAGCAATTGGAGGAAGAAGTGGGGCCATTAAACCAAGCACAGGTTATGCTTTTAAGAACATGTTTAAACATGCGGAAAAACTGGCAGAAGGTATTCAAATGACGGCACCACCAATAAAACAAGAGAGTCCAAAAAGGTTTCGATTTTATGATAGGTTGTTGTTAATCATATTAAATAACCAACCAGAAGCAGGCAGTGGCATCTTTAAAGCCTTATTTGACAAGAATAAGTTGATAAATGTTTTGCAGTTTTTAGATGAAAAAACATCCCTATCGCAAGATATAAGAATATTGATTAGCCTACCCATTAAACCTTTTTTAATAGCATGGCATTTAGACGCAAAAGTGCGTTTTCAATATTTGGCTGCTCCAATATTTTTATTCCTATTTACCTTAGTACTTTGGGCAATACATATAAATACGCCATCAATATTTGAACCCATACAAATAGGCATTTTTACAACAGGCTTGTTTTTTCTAGGAATACCCCACGGCGCAGTTGATCACCTCTTAGTTAAGGAGAAACAAAAACATAACATAAGGCTTGCATTTGTTATAAGCTATTTGAGCAAGGCATTTGCGTTTTTATTGCTTTGGCTATTTGTTCCCAACTTGGCATTGCTCTTTTTTCTAATATACTCTGCTTGGCATTTTGGGGAGGCCGATATGCATGAATGGCAGTTTAAAAAAAAGAGAACCCTAAATAATTGGATATGGGGAATATTTCTTTTAGGCATTTTATTATTGGGTCATTTACCAGAAACAAATCAAATTCTAGGTAACATGAAAGTAAATACCATACCGCTTACAAACAAGATAAGTATTGCTATAACCATGGTCCTAGCCATTATATCAATTTTATGGGCATATTGGGAGCGCAGATTAGCCATGTTTATAAGCGCAACAATTTTATTAATTTGTGTGCAATTACCGCTCATTACCTCATTTGGAATATATTTTATTGGGCAACACAGTTTAAATGGTTGGACACACATAAAAAAGGGTTTACACTTAAATAACAAGCAAATTTTTGCAAAAGCTTTGCCATTTAACCTTGGGGCCTTTATACTTTTTGGGTGCTTACTTTATTATTTCAACAGTTTTACTTTGAAATCTAGCCTAGACGAATGGATGAAAACTTTTTTCATCTTCATTTCTTGCATCAGTTTTCCGCACATTATAGCTATGAATAAGTTTTATCAATTGATTGGAAATCAGCTTTTTTACGATTCTAAAAAATAGTACAGACTCATAGTTTTGTCATAATTTTATAAAAATATAAAATATGACAAAACTTATTTATAGATATAATGTTCTTTTGGTGTATTGGAATCCAGATACCAAGTAAAAAAACGGGGAGAATCCGAAAATCCTTAAGAGTAGGCAAAAAACATAAATATATTTATGGAACATTTAAAAATTGCAAGTGATAATTACGTGGCGTTCACGTTTTTTATCGGAACAATGGCCATGATGGCCGCTTCTGTGTTTTTCTTTTTTGAGTTAAGTACAACATCTCAAAAATGGAGAACTTCTGTTTTAGTTTCTGGTTTAATCACCTTTATTGCAGCAGTACATTACTACTACATGAGAGGTTACAATTTAGAAACTGGAGATTCACCAACATTCTTTAGATATGTTGATTGGATTCTTACTGTGCCGTTGATGTGTGTTGAGTTTTATCTTATCACTAAAAAAGCAGGTGCTAAAATTGGCTTGCTTTGGAAATTGATTTTTGCATCTTTGGTAATGCTAGTAACTGGCTATTTTGGTGAAACAATAGACAGAGGAAACAGCGTTATGTGGGGTGTTATTTCTGGTGCTGCTTACTTCTACATTGTTTACCTAGTTTGGTTTGGAGAAGTGGCTAATTTGGCTCAAACAGCTGGTGTTCAAGTTGCAAAAGCAACTAGGGTATTGGGTTGGTTTGTTTTAGTAGGATGGGCAATTTATCCATTGGGTTACATTTTAGGCACACCAGGTGGTTTGTTTGGAATTCAATTGGTATCTGATCCAGCTGCTGCTTCACATGCAATGGATATTGTATATAATATTGCAGACGCAATTAATAAAATTGGATTTGGTTTAGTTATCTACACTTTAAGTAGAAGCGAAGACTAAAATATTTACATATTTTTAAGTGTGCAAGTGCATTACATCTCAAAGTAAAATAGAGATTTAAAGCATTTGCACATTTTTTTTGACTGGTTTTTTATAAAACCTTACTTCTTCTTATTCTTTTTGAGAGGAGGTAATTAAATGAAAATTCCTATACACCTTGGATATGTGTAGTTTTTCTGTTAGTGAAATTGATTTTTTCAAACGGGAACCTTTTTAACTAAAACGTGATTCAATGGGCGGTTTCTTGCCAAACAAGCCACAACTTTATCTCCCTTTATCAATTACTTGTTATGGGCATTAAACCTTTAACAGCAAATTAAGCTAATAAACTTTTAGTCAATAAAAAGGCCAAACAAAACGGGCTTTAATAATTATAAACCTTTGTTATAGGTTTTACCTGTAGTGGTAATTGTTCTGATATTCATGGCCAAAGAGAAATAAAACATTTGACTTTTTGTGTTGTCGTATATTTTAACACCTTGGGCCGTATAATCTTTGTTGTAGAAATCCCTTAAATAATATTTAAACTTTAGGTTCAAGCCACTTTTTAAGTTTAAACCAACAAAAGCACTTGGCATAAAGGCATTTGTTCTGTCGCTGAACCAAGTGCTAAATTTTAAATCATCTAATTTGTTTTCGTTTACAAAAACTTTTTCCTTGTAGTTGAATGCAAATTCGCCTTCCACGCCACCAAAAAGGTATGTATCGTTTTTAAGATTTCCGATTTTTAGGGCTAACGGAACACCAATATAATAATTCCTTCTTTTCATCATGGTATCACCTTTGGTTGAGGTAAATCCAACATTTCTAATTGCGCCGCCAGTATAAATACCAACTCGGTCGCTGAAGTCGAAATGTTCAAAAACTCCCAAATGAAAAAAACAGGTAAAACGAACAGGCGTATTTATTTGCTCATTGTTAACTTTATAATCGGCAAAAGAAAAAATAAGTTCGCCGCTACCAGTTGAATATGGTTTTACTTGAGCTTTTGAAGTGATGAGGCAAAGCGTTAAAACAATAAATGTAAATATTTTTTTCATATTATAAAATTGATTAGTTCGACAAAAATAAGGCTTTTGTTAGCACATTTTTTTCTTGATCGGTAAAATTTTGGTTTTGCAAAGTTGATACGAAAACCTTTTTCAATGCTAGGTTACTGCAAAAATAAATTGCTAAGTCGGTGGCAGGGCCAGCTAGTCTTCCATTGCTCGAAAGAATAGCCCGCAAAAGGTTTCTAGCCACTTCCTCGTTACAGGTATTGGTTGATTTTAAAGCAGCAAAAGCCAATATCTTGGTTCTAAATTCATAGTTTTCTGAAGCAAATAAAGTTAAATTTTTTCTTGCATTTTGTTCCTCCACGTTATTGAGGATACTAATTTCTAACCACTTTATTTGAACAGAATGGTTCATACCCTCTATTTGCGAGGTTTTATGTAAGAAGCCTTTAACCTCTAAAGGATATTGGTTGCACAACTTTTCTAAAGATAGCTTTACCACATCGTAGCTGCTATCTAGGAGCGCTTTTTCAAACAGATCTTTGTTTGGGCTTGTTGGTTCAAGCATTTTAATGATTTGATAGCGAATAGCTGACTTTGGCGAGGATGCCAGTTTGTTTATTGCACTTTGGCTGTTTTGGTCTGATCCAAGTTGGCTAACAATCTCATTGATGATACCCTCATGTTTTTCTTGATTCAATACCTTCAATAAAATAGTCCTTTTTTGTTCAATGGGTAATTGTTTCATGGCCACAACGGCATCGTACCTGTCGAGCATAAATTTGGCTTGGTCTGCCTGAAACTTAAGCTCATCAAAAGACTTTTTAAAGCTCAGCTGTTTGAGCACAATAGAGTTTGGATCAAACAGAACAAATGCAATATTTAACTTATTTGGGTTGTTTATTTTTACTACCTCAAATTCATTGCTGATTATGCTGGTTACCGATGAAACAGAACCATCCATGTAATGAACCTCTAGGGTAATTGGCATTTTAAATGTATGGATGGTTTCATCCATTTTTTGAATTTGTTCAATAGCAATTTCGGTTCCTCTACTGCCGTCTTTATAGGAAAGGTCTTCGTAGTGCACGCGGTAATGTGGCTCCCCTCCTCTGTAAATCCATTGGTCAAAAAACCAATCTAGATTTAATCCTAAAACATCTTTTATGGCTTGTTGTAAATCATTGGTTTCTACGTTTGCATATGCATGGGATTTTAAATAATGGTTCAGCACTCTTTTCCATTGTTCTTCACCAAGTATATCAGAAAGCATGCTAATAACAGCAGCGCCTTTAGGATATACTCGTGCAGTTCCGCCAGAGGTATGCCTTACCGCAAAATTGTCTTTTTTACCCGCTTCAATTGCTGAATTTTGATGAGCCCTTCTCTGCCAATTCCATTCATCTTCGCCATCTAATACCTTGCTTAATTGTTTTGGAAAATAGGTAGCATAGCTTTCTTGCAACCAGGTGTCTCTTCCGTCTCTTGCTGTTATAAAATCTCCAAACCACTGGTGGGTAAGTTCATGGCAATTTACACCAATATAATTTTTATCTAAAAAGGCTCTTTCATCCACGTTAAAGAAATCGCCAAATATAGTAGCTGTTGTATTTTCCATAGCGCCATATAAAAAGTCTTGAACCATAATTTGGCTATAACTTTCCCAAGGATAAGGAATACCTGTTTGTGCTTCAAGAAAATCTATCATCATAGCGGAATGCTTGAAGGTAGGCTCCATTCTATTTGCAAATTCTGGATAATACCAAAATTGCAAAGGCACACCACTTTTGCTTTTTGCGGTTGCAATTGCATATTTACCTATGCCTAACATGAGCAAATAGCCTGCGTGAGGTTTACTCATTGCATAGTGCCAAGTAATTGTTCCATCTTTATTGGCCTTTTTACTTAGGAGTTTTCCGTTACTTAAAACTTGGTAGTTTTTATCAAAGTTTGTGATGGTTTCTGTAATAAATTTATCATTCATGTCATCATACATCGGAATCCAATAGCGGTTGTCAACTCCTTGCCCTTGCGTCCATATTTGTTTGCGCACAGCAAATGGATCGGCAACTTTTGGTTCAGGAATATTCCAGCCAATAAAGTAAATTCCTTTGCGAGGTGTTGCGGTATAGGTAAATACAATTTCTCCTGTTTGATCCCATTTAAAGGCTTGTGCAGGTATTACCCAAACACCAGTTGGAACTACATGGTAATTTAGGTTCAAACCGTTAAACGTTGCTGTTAAAATCTGGATGTCTGGTCCATCAAAAAAAAGAGAATCAACTGTTTTTTGTAATACCTTAAACTGGTGCTTAACCTTACCATTCACTATGCCTTTTTGGGCATCGAAAGAAACTTCCACAATCATTTTTTGCATATCAATTGGGTGCTCTCTATAGGTAGCAGGGTCTTTTAAATAACTGTTATAGGTGTTTTGGGCCGAACCCAAAAAGCCGATAATGCATAGTAGAATGAGTAATGTGTTTTTCATATTACATGATTAAATTGCGAATATACTTGAATTAGGAATTGAATTTACACTTCCAAACCCACTGTATTAATTGTGGGCTTAAATTAAGCTTTTTTAGGTAAATAGGTTGTTAAATAGTTATTTTTACACCAATGAAATTATATGTTATAACCACCGCCATTTTGATTTTTATGATTGCTTCTTGTGAAAATAAACCCAAGAAAACCAAAAGTGCCGAAACGCAATCTCCGGTTGTTTCAGCTTACCAAAAGGTTAGTCCAAACTTTAATGCAGATTCTGCTTTTATATTTATTGAGAAGCAGGTTTCATTTGGTCCACGTGTTTGCAATAGCGAAGCACACACAAAGTGTGGAAACTATTTGGCTGCAGAATTTAGAAAATATGCCGATGAGGTAATTGAGCAAAAGGCCACCGTTACCAACTGGGACAAAAGAAAACTTCAAATAAAAAACATCATAGCTTCTTTTAATCCTAAGGCAAAAAAAAGGGTTCTAATTTGTTCACATTGGGATAGCAGACCTTATGCAGACAACGACCCAAATCCAGCAAATCATAACAAGGCAATTGATGCGGCTGATGACGGTGCAAGTGGCGTTGCTGTGATGTTAGAAATGGCAAGAATGATGCAAGCCCAAAGGCCTGATATTGGCGTTGATTTTATCTGTTTAGATGCAGAAGATTTAGGAAAATCTGATCAAGGTGGAGATACCTATTGTTTGGGCTCACAATATTGGTCTAAGAATAAACACAAGCCAGGCTATAAAGCAGATTATGGAGTATTATTAGATATGGTTGGCGCGTTTAATGCGCGTTTTATTTGGGAGGGATATAGCATGAAATATGCAGAACCAGTTCTGAGAAAAGTATGGGATCAGGCCACCCAATTGGGATATACCAATTACTTTTATTATTACCAAGGTGGTTATATCACAGATGACCATAAATACATTAACGAATTAGCAGGCATACCAACCATAGATATCATTCATTACACAGAAGGAACTGATACCCGGTTTCCAGCCCATTGGCATACTATAAATGATAAGTTAAGTGTTATTGATAGAAATACGTTGAAGGCAGTTGGGCAAACGCTTTTGGAAGTTGTATATAGAGAGAAACCCTAATTACTCTTTTACAATTTCTCTTGCTTTCCATGCCGGATAAAGTGAGGTAATTACCCCCATACCAAGCAAAGTGAAAAATACTTTAATTGTATCGTAAAACTTTACGTTTATAGGATAGGCACTTATCATGGTACTTCCATTACTTTGTAGTGCCACCCAACTATATTCTTGTTGTCCCCAACAGATGCCGTAGCCTATTACAAGGCCTAATAAGCCGCCTACAATGGCAATGTATAGTCCTTGGTAAATAAAAATCTGTGCTGCCTTGTTTGGGTTCAAACCTAAGGTTGACAAAACACTCAAATCGCGTTTTTTTTCTATGACCAACATATACAAAGAACCAATTGTATTGAAAGCAGCAATTAATAAAATAAAGACCAAAATGAAATAAGAAATACTTTTTTCGGATTGCATCACTTTAAAAAAACTTTCTCTTTGTTCAAATCGGTTTTTTAGGGTATAATTTGGCCCTATCAAATCTGTTAAATCGGTTCTTGCTGCTGATAAGTCTTGGCCTTCTTGCACTCTAATTTCGAGCATACTAATATGTGTGCTATCACCAATTTGATTAAAAATATAATGGAGTGGCAACAGTACATATTTATTGTCAACCTCCTCTTGAACACCAATTACACCAACCGGAAAAACAAGTCCGTGGGCAAATGCCCCTTCTGGGTTGAGCATGTCTATGTCGCCCTTTTTGGGCAGGTAAACTCCCAAATAATGAAACTGATCATCTGGATCTACCCCTAATTGGTATGCGATACCCTGACCAATAATTGCAAATGAAGTATCGCCGCTTTGAAGCATGAGGGCTCCTCTGAGCAAATGGCTATCTAGTGGATTTGTTTTGAGGTAATTTTGATCCACCCCTTTAATGGTAGCAATTGTTTGTTTGCCATTATAGCGGAGTAAGGCGTTTTCTTCCCACACTGCAGAAACTCCTTTAAGCCAAGATTTTTCTGCTATCTTATTAATAGGAATGTCTTTTATTAAAATGTTTTTTCCTGTTTTTGGGAGTACCTGAAAATCTGCATCAAAATTACTATACATTTTGGTGAACAAACCCTCAAAACCATTGAAAACCGAGAGCACTATAAGTAATGCGGCCGCTCCAACGGCATATCCCAATAAGGAAATATAGGAAATCAATGAAATGGCATTATAGCCACCGCTTTTTTTGCGAGAGAAAAAATACCGACTAGCTATTTTAAATGGTAGGTTCAACTGTCATTTTAGGATTTCCAAGCTTTTACAATTAAGCCAGTACCTGTTTTATGGGTTGTATTGGTATCTATCCAGTTTAGTAGGAAACTAAAAGGATAGGTAAGGATATAATAGAAAGGAATTAAAATAAAAAATATCTTACTAGTATTGAGCAGGAGCATTGGGTATTTCATGCTTAAACGCCAGGCAATTTTGCCAGGATTTCCATAGCTATATAAAATCTCCATTTTGGAAAAACCAGCTTGCTTTAGTTTGTCGGCCATTTCTTCAACAGGATAGCCATCGCGCACATGTTCACCGATAAAACTTTCTCCAGTTTCTTCATGCACATCGCTTCCACCTTGGTCGCTAGGAGTTGAAATTAATAGCATTGCCCCTGGTTTCATGGCTTGGTTGAAGTTTTTGAAAACAGTTACATCTTCTAAAATATGTTCCATTACATCAACGCACATAACCAAGTCGTATTTGTTTTGAGCAATAGGCTTGGTCAAATCACCTATGGCAAACGTTGCGTTGTCAAGGTTACATTTATTAAAAAATTGATTACAATCTGCTATTTGGTCATCTTTTACATCAACAGCATCAATTTTATATTGCTTGCTTTGTTTGGCCATAAAGAAACTGTATTGACCAAATCCCGATCCTGCATCTAAAATTAGAGCGGAAGAATTGCTTTTCATCCACAATTTTAACTCTCTGTGAACATGCCAAGTGCGCAGCAATAGCAAATCTAAAAGGGAATAAAATATCTTTCTTAAAAAGGTATTTTGATTAAAAACTATACCAAGGTCTTTTTTAATTGGATCGTAATTCATTGGATAAAACTCGTAATTTAATTGTTTTCGTTTCTTTTTCTTTCGTCTTCTTCGTTAATGCGTTTCATTACTTCATCCATATGGAATACATAATCAAGACTATCATCAAGTAAAAAGTTGAGTTCTGGAACTATTCTGGCTTGATTGCGCACTTTTGTTGCCAATTGTTTTCTTATTTGAGGGTTGTGTAGGTTCACACATTTCATCAATGCATCTCTTCCTTCTTTTTTAATTAGGCTAATATAAACTTTGGCATAACCCAAATCTGGCGAAATTTCCACTTTACTGATGGTAACAAATTCTCTGTTAACATATTCAGAATTGCGTTGGAAAATTTCTGCTAGGTGTTGTTGGATTAAACCGGCAAACTTCTCTTGACGTACACTCATAAAGTGCGAAAATACAATTTTCGGAGGAATATTATGAAAAAATGCTTGATTCATGGCATAGAAACCGCCAATTGCAGTAGCACTAAAGCTTATGTTGCCTACTTTGAATGAAAAAATGATTTTAAAACACTACTTATCAGTCAAATAATGATCCATTATCATCTTAAACCAAACAGTAAATTGCTTAGGTTCCAATGTTAATTGAGTGTATAATTCTTCCATAGAAATCCATTTAAAAGTATGCACTTCTATTGGATTAAATTGTGGGTTTTCATCGTATTGTCCAATATAAATATAGTCTAATTCATGTTCGGTTAGTCCATTTTCAAACGGCGCATTATAGATGAAAGACTGGTGAAGTTTGAGGGGGCAATCGAAGCCCATTTCTTCTTTTAATCTGCGGTGGGCCGCTTCTTCCGTTGTTTCGCCTTGGCGAGGGTGAGAGCAGCAGGTATTGGTCCATAAGCCACCAGAATGATATTTATTTAAAGCTCTTTGTTGTAACAGAAGTTCTCCTTTTGAATTAAAAACTAAAATAGAAAATGCTCGATGAAGCACTCCTTTTTCATGTGCCTCTTGTTTTTCCATGAACCCAATTTGATTATCGTTTTCATCAACAAGAATTACCATTTCGGGGCTCATTGAATAGCTTTCCTTTCCGCTTCCGTTAATTTACCATCGCTTAATAGAAACACCAAAATTCGAGATTTCAAATCTTTGTCTTTTATTGATTTTACTTCGTTAACGAGTGTTTTTTTATCGCTTGCAACATTTTGATTATAATCTAATATGGATGGTGCGTTTAGTTGAACTGGATAACGCAAGAAAATCAATTCAATATTTTTTGGATCGTTTTTAATTGCCTCTTCCAAAATTGCTTTACCCTCAACAAACAAAGCATATTTGGTATTAGGCCAAAAGGCAAATTTGGCAAGTATCATTTTATTTGCACCAAAATAGCCCATTTGTAAAAACGTTTTATTGCTAATTGCGCCTAATTCTTTGTCTAACTTAATTGCAATTTCCTCGCTATTGATGGCTTGGTAATATTCAGCGCGCATAGTAAGTAAATCTTTATCAAATTTTGGGGTCAATAGGATCAGGCAAGAAAACAAATAAAGCATGCTATTCACTATAACATATTAAGGCTATGCCTCAAATACGAGCCAAAAAACAAAGCATATTTTTGCTTATTACTTATTCGAATTCTCTCTTCTATTATTTTTTGGGCCGGCAACTGGGTTATTTTATTTAATAACCTAGAGTAATAAATATAAGCTACATAAACACCAAATCGAGTGTCTTTTGGCAGGAGTTTAATACCTTGATAGCCAGATTCAAAATCTCTTTGAATGTCTAGTTCGATTTCTTTTTTCACTTCCTCTGTGAAATCATTTTCCTTCATTTGTGGAAAGTAAATCCTTCCTAAATCTTCTTTATCAGCTCTGAAATCGCGTAAAAAATTTATTTTTTGAAAAGCTGAACCTAATTTCATTGCATAGGGTTTAAGCTTTTCATATTGCTGGTTATCTCCCTCAACAAAAACCCTTAAACACATTAAGCCAACCACTTCGGCAGACCCTAAAATATAGTTTTCATAACCATCTTGGGTGTATGTGTTTAGCATTAAATCCATTTCCATGCTTTTCAAAAAAGTTTCAATACTAGAATGGTCAATGTTGTATTCATGCACAACTTGTTGAAAGCTATTTAGAATTGGATTAGTGCTAATTCCCCTATTGATAGATTTATACGTTTCCTCCTTGAATTCTTCCAACAATTGTCTTTTTGGATAACCATGAAAAGAATCAACAATTTCATCGGCCAACCTAACAAAGCCATACACTGCGTAAATTGGATCTTGAAATCGTTTCGACAAGAAACTAATTCCCAATGAAAAGGATGTACTATAAGTTTTAGTAACCAACCTGCTGCTTTTAATTGAGATATTGTCGAAGATTGATTTCATTGAAAGGTAAAGATAGCTAAAAATATTAATTGTATAGGTATAATGTGAGAAAGCGCTAATTTGTTTTTAATTAAATCAAAAATAGAAAAATTTATTTTTAGAAACAAATGAATTAACCGTTACCATATTCTTTGACCACTTGCATAGCTGCAACCTTTCCACTAATTATGCTGGGTGGAACACCAGGGCCGGGTACCGTTAATTGACCTGCATAAAATAAATTTTTAAGCTTTTTGCTTTTTAAGCTAGGCTTTAATATAGCGGTTTGATCCAATGTATTAGCCAGCCCATAAGCATTTCCTTTAAAGGCATGGTAATCTTCCTTAAAATCCTTCACACTATAACTGCGTTTATAGATTACAAAAGGCAAAATAGATTCTCCAGTTTGCTGCTCCAACCTTTTAATAATCAGTTCAAAATATTTGTCTCGTAACTCCTCATTGTCGCCTTCTAATCCGGGTGCAATAGGAATTAAAAGAAACAAGTTTTCACAACCATCTGGCGCAACAGAAGGATCTGTTTTGCTGGGAGCTGAAGCATAAAATAGTGGTTTTGTTGGCCAGCTTGGGGTGGTGTAAATTTCTTTAGAATGTAAGTTGAAGTCGGTATCAAAAAATAGGTTATGGTGTAATAGGTTTGTTATTTTTTTGTTAACCCCAACATAATACAATAAACAAGATGGAGCCATCTTTCTTTTTGCCCAATAGGATGCTGAATAGCTGCGATTTTCGGGACTTAATATTACCTGATCCATGTGGTGGTAATCACTTGCATTGATAACCACATCAGCCAAGTAAGTTTGATCTGAAGTATTAACAGCGCTTATCATCCCTTGTTTCGTATCAACCGAAACAACCTCTTGGTTCAACAAAACAGTAACACCTAACTTTTCTGCAATTGTTTGAAAAGCCTGTATAAAAAGATGCATCCCACCCTGCGGGTACCAAGTACCAAGCTGCATGTCTGCGTAATTCATCAAGCTATATAAAGCAGGGGTGTTTTGTGGCAATGCGCCCAAAAACAGTACCGGAAACTCAAGAAGTTCTTGTAAAAAGGGGTTACTTACAATACTAGCAATATGTTTGCGCATATTGCTCAAAACATCCATTTTTAAGAGGCCTTTAAGCAAACGAACATCAGCAAATTCAAGGATGCTTAAACTAGGTTTATAAACAAGGTCGTTTATACCTACCTCATATTTGTATTTGGCCTCACTTAAAAACCCACGTAATCTGGTTGCTGAGCCGGGTTCAAATTTTTCAAACAAAGCTTCAAGTTCATCCATGTTTGCAGGAATATCAACTGCTTCCCCACTTTTGGAAATAACTCGGTAACTTGGACTTAAGCGAAGTAATTCGTAAAAATCTGAGGTGGTATAGCCAAAATCCTGGTAATATTTTTCAAACACATCGGGCATCCAATACCAACTTGGGCCCATGTCGAAGGTAAATCCATGGGCACTAAATTTTCTTGCCCTTCCACCAGTTTGCTCATTTTTCTCTAGAATGGTCACGGAATAACCTTCTTTGGCAAGGTAACTTGCTGCAGATAATCCTGCCACACCAGACCCAATTACTATTGCTTTCTTTCTTCCCATTTGTATCCAAATCTATTGTTAATTGCTTAGAATTCTATTATTAAACCAAAAGAAGGAATAACGGTATTGCTAGCATTATTTAAAATTACAGGTATAGCATTTGTACCATTAGTTTGCACAGGTTTGCCATCAGTTGATTGCCAGTTGGTATTATCTGCTGTTCTTTGAAAGGTGTATGAAGGAAAAGATTCTGAAGCAATAAGCAGTGCATTTTGAATATCAATAAAAAGGTCTAAAGTAGTGTGCTTAAAATTCATTTTCTTATCAATGCGCAAATCTAATTGTTGGAATGGTCCAACTCTTATTGTATTAAGTTGCTTGTAATCAAATACCCCATTTCCCGTGCTCAGATAATTGGCTTGAGAGGCCTCTAAGTCAAATGGCGTATAAGGAGATCCACCTGCAAAACGATATTTGACACCAATTTCCCAACCTTTTTTAAACTTGTAACCCAATATGGTTGAAATAAGATTTCTGTTATCCCAAGCAGAGGGTTTAAGAATATTGTCAGAGCCGCTAAATTCACTTACAAACCAAGTATAAGATATAGTAGCAAAAATGTTTTTACTCAGTTTTTGTTGAAAGAAAACTTCAAAACCATAAGCCCTACCTTTGCCGGTAGAGGTGGTTTTCTCGTTACCCAAAATATTGAAATCAGCACCCATATTTGCCAATGAAATTCCATTGTAAGCAGATATGGGGTAGTTGTTATATTGCTTGTAAAAAGTTTCAAAGGTAATTCGTGAGCTAGCAGTTGGCAGGTATTCTATGCCAGTTACAAAATGATTACATGAAATATATTTGTTGTCTTTATTTACGAAGTTTCCTGCGTTATCTTTAAAGCCTAAAACAGTATAAATAGGAGTTTTAAAGTAGCGTCCAACTGTTGCATTTAGCGACAATTTTTCTGTTAAAGCGTAGCTTCCCGAAATTCTAGGAGATATAGTTTTGAATGGGTTCAAGCCTTCGTTGGTAAATGAGTTCAAATCAGTTCTTAACCCAAAGTTGATATTCAACCTATCGTTTAACATCCTTCTAGAAACATCGCCAAACAACCCACCTTTAAAAAACTCAATGGCAGTATTAAAGTTGATAACCAAAGGCGGTGCAATTTGAACTCCAGCAGTATCATAAATGCCATTGTTTATTTTATTGTAAGTTTGGTTATTGTATTTAACATATTGAAACATTCCTCCATAGGTGTATTTCCATTTTCCAGAATAGCGATTTACATCAACCCTAAATTTGTTTTCAATTTCTTGAGACCTAATCTTGAGTGCTCGGTATTTTTCGTCGTTTTCACGCCCGTCTTCCCACCTATCTAGGTTATTATTGAACATGTTTCTGCTGGTAGAATAATTAACATAGCCATTGCGAAGCCTACGTTTAACAACTGCACCAATAGTATAATTCCACTGATTAACATTTGGACTACTTCTGATGGCATATTCTTTTTCTGGGGTAGATTCTTTTGGAACAGAAAAACTAAACACATCAATTGCTCCTACGCCCAATGTTGTAAGAGTAGTTTTATCATTAATTTTAGTGGTTGTTTTATACTGAAAATCCCAAAAATTTGGTCGGATTGGCAAATCTATTGCCGCAAATAAAAATTGTAAATAGCTCTTTCTTGCTGAGGCTAAAAAGGTAGTATTTTTACTTAATGGTCCATCCAGAGTTAGAGCAACCTCTGAAGCACTTAACCTAAAGTTGCCTTGTAGTTTTTGTGTATTTCCATCTTTTTGTTTGAAAGTAAATACCGATGACAACGCGTTATCAACCTTTGTGTTAAAGCTGCTTGAGGCAAGCGTTACATCTTGAATAAAACTTACATTTAACATTCCTTGTGGCCCACCAGAACTTCCTTGAGTGGAGAAGTGATTGATCACAGGAATTTCAATTCCATCAATATAAAAAACATTTTCATTTGGCCCACCACCTCTAATAACAATGTCGTTTCTAAAGCTAGCTCCTCCCGTATTACCGCCTACACCAGGTAATGCTTGAATTACTTTGGAGATATCGAAATTACCCCCAGGATTACTTTTTATTTCTTCTGCTGTAAGGCTTTGAATGGACAAGGGTGTTTCTGTGTTTTTACCAAAGGTGCGTCCTTGAACCACCACCTCGTTTAAACTTTTGGATTCTGGCTCCAAATCAACATTAAAAGATTGTATATTACCTGTGTTTATAACAACATTGAAAATGGTTTTGCTCACATAACCAACATATTGAAATTTGATATTATAGGATTTTGGGGGAATGTTTTTGATAATAAACCTGCCCTCTGTATTTGTGCTAGCACCAATTGTTGTTCCTTCAAGAAATACGGTTGCACCAATTAAAGCCTCTTGAGAATTTTTATCCTGAACCAATCCAATGATTTCGCAGGTGTTTTGTGCAAAGGCTTTACTAAAAGAAAAAAGGAGAAGAGTTAGAATCAAAAAAAAGTTTCGTAACATTTTTAGTAATTTAAATTTAATAATTGAAGTTATAAATAACAAAACAATATTGAGATTTGTTTTTTTTGACCAGGTAACAATTGATGATATTTAATTATATGTTGAGCCTATATTTGCTTTAAAGAAAGGTATTAAGGCAAATTTAAACAAAGCAAAAGTATTACATTTAAAGTCACTAAATGATAACTTGTGCAAAATACTAGAGAATTTGAAAAAGAACGCAATCATTATAGGAGCTGGAGTGGGAGGTTTAGCTACAGCCATTCGTTTAGCGCATGCTGGTTTTGAAGTTAATGTTTTTGAATCCAATGAATATCCTGGAGGTAAACTAAGTGATTTTGCTCAAGGTAATTATCGTTTCGATGCAGGCCCTTCACTGTTTACCTTGCCTCACTTGGTTCAAGAGTTATTGTCGTTAGCCGAAGTGCCAGCGCAGGATTTTCCTGTAATACAATTAGAAAAAGGTTGCCATTATTTTTACGAAGATGGAATTAGGTTGGTTGCCTATCACGATCAGAAGTTATTTGCAGAGGAGCTACAAATGAAACTTGGAATCGACCCTCAAATGGTATTCGATTATCTAAGCAAAGCCCAAAAAAAATATGAATCAACGGCTCCACTTTTTTTAGAATCAAGTCTACACTTAAAGAAGACTTATTTTAGTAGAAAAGCCCTTAAAGGAATATTGGCTTTACCTTCATTGAATTTGTTTGAGACCATGAATCAACAAAATGAGCGCGATTTAAAAAACCCGCATTTGGTTCAATTTTTTAATCGATTTGCCACCTACAATGGCTCTAATCCATTTGAAGCTCCAGCAATTTTGAATATGATTCCGCATTTGGAACACGGTATTGGTACCTTTTTTCCTAAGCATGGAATGATTCAAATTACTAATTCTTTGATGGCTGCAGCTGAAAAATTAGGTGTAAATTTTCATTTTAATAAAAAGGTTAATGCCATTAAAGTGGATAGTGGAAGCGTAAAAGGAATTGTTGTAGGTGAACAAATTATATTAGCTGATTTGGTTGTTTCCAATATGGATGTTCATCCTACTTATCGCAATTTACTTTCGGATCAAACCGCCCCAGAAAAGCTCTTGGCCCAAGAGAAATCGTCTTCGGCAATAATTTTTTATTGGGGAATTAAAAAAGAATTTAGTGAAATGGATTTGCACAACATTTTCTTCAGTTCAAATTATGAAGAAGAGTTCAATTATATTTTTAAAAGAAAAGAGCTTTATAACGATCCTACTGTTTATGTAAATATTAGTAGCAAATATTTGTCCTCAGATGCTCCTTTAAATTGCGAAAATTGGTTTGTAATGATAAATGCTCCAGCCAATACCGGCCAAGATTGGGACGATTATATTGCAAGGGCAAGAGTTAATATTTTGGCTAAGTTGAGTAGATTATTGAAGCAGCCAATTGAACCATTAATTGAAAGCGAATCGGTTTTAGATCCTAGGTTAATAGAAAGTAAAACATCTAGTTTTGGAGGGTCATTGTATGGAAATGCAAGTAACAATAGGTATGCGGCTTTTTTAAGACATGCTAATTTTTCTAGTAAAATAAAGGGTTTGTATTTCTGTGGCGGAAGTGTTCACCCTGGAGGCGGCATTCCTTTGTGCCTGAGCTCTGGCAAGATTGTTTCAGAAATAATAATTGAAAGGGAAGCCTGATTTAGTGTTTTTTGTGAAACTTAAAATCTCCTCTATAAACTAAATACAAGGAATAACTAAAATCAAGAATCTCATTGTTTAAATCATAAACTGGTTCAAACCTAGCGGAAGCTGTAATGGGTGATTTAAATAAAGCCTTGTTATGGATGATCCTAAAAAATAAGAGTTGTCTGTTTTTTTCGTAATAACTTGCATCAACATTTCCTTTGCTTTGGTAAAAGTTTGTTCCTCTTGGTGCAATAAAATCAGTTCCATTCCAATAACTAAAAATAAAATCAGTAGCACCTTGCTTTAAGCCAGCATTCGCCATAAAACCATTGCCTGTTTTTTGAGGGTATATTTTACTATCACTCGTTTCATTATAAAGTAAGTAAGCTATATCTGCATAAACACTTTTATGGTCATTTAATTGTTTGGAAACTTTAAGGCCAAATACATTATTAAATTGCATCATAAATGGGTCAATTGTATCAGTATCTATTTGGCCTCCCTGGTGCGATGCCATTAGTTGAAAATAGGGGGTTAAACAGCTTTTTTCTGCTATTTTCCATGTCCGTCTGCTGTGAATTCCGGCGGTGAATCTTTCTTTGTCGAATTCGTTTGGTTGAATAAAATTTTCCCAATTGATCCAAATGTCTAAAAATCTTTTTTGTGATTCTACCTTAAACTGAAAGCCATTTTCAATTCTATTGTTTATTACACTATTTATATCCAACATGGGTTCTAAAATACCATGAGTTAAAGCACCTTCCAAGGTGCCAAAAATCATTTCCATGTTGTTTTTTTTTGCTTTGATGGAGAAAGTTGGCAAAACTTCTGTAAATGGGTTGTTTCCGCCAAAATCGTGGCGAATCAAAGTGCCTGCTTCTATTTTTACATTGGGTACTGGTTGGTAGGTAAATTTTGGTTGTATTTGATAACCAAATAATGTTCTCCCTTCTTCAATAGGACTAAAATACTCGGTATTTCGCATATAATTGGTATTCATAAAACTAAAACCAAAAATGCCAGAGTCAGTTGAATTTAAGCTTATTTTATCTGTAATTACCTCATTGGGCAGCTGAGCTTTTAATTGGTAACAAACACCCAATACCAAAAATAAAAGTTGAATTGCTTTCCTTTTCATCTCCACAATTATACTAAAAAATGTGAACCCTAGCTCTAAAACATATGCTAGTGGAGACTTTATATGATTTAAAAGTTAAGGCAGAATTAAAGGAATAAATGCTTATTGAGGGTAAATTTTGAAATGATGATTAATTGGCAATGCGGTAATTGTGTTGGTGGCATTAATTTTTGGAGTAGCTATTTTAGCGAGGTTTTCTGCAGCTTTAGCCTTGTTGCAGGTAGGAATTGTTAATCCTCCAATTAACAATATGTTTAAGATAAATAGATTAATTGATTTCATAGGTTTTTGGTTTTTATAGTTGTGAAACGAAACAAAAATGCAAAAAGTTACAAGTCCATTAAAAGAATTATGGATGAATGTTTTAAATAAGTAGATGAAATTCGCTTTAACCTCGATGAAACAATTATTTTACACCAAGGTTAAACCATTTCCTTTAATTTGTATCCTAAAGTTATAGTTTTTAAAATGAGCAATGAACTAAGCGATAAAGAGTTAATTATGCAGTTTAAAGTGCCAGCCACCAAGCAGGCCGCTTACAAGCTGCTGTTGTCTCGATATAGCAGAAAAGTTTATTGGCAAGTGAGGAGGATTGTTGTTAATCATGATGATGCAGACGATGTGGTTCAAAACACCTTTATTAAAGTTTGGGAAAAGCTAGATGATTTTAGGGAAAGCAGTCAATTATATACTTGGTTGTACCGAATTGCCACCAACGAAGCTTTGGCGTTTTTGCAAAAGAAAAAGGCTAGCTTAAACATCAGTATAGAGAGTTTGCAAGAACAACTTGGAGAGCAACTGGTTTCTGATACTTATTTTAACGGGAATAAATTGGAGTTGCTATTGCAACAAGCAGTTTTGAGCCTACCAGAGAAGCAACGTTTGGTTTTTAATATGAAATATTATGAGCAAATGAAGTATGAGGAAATTGAAGCTATTCTTGGAACCAGTGTTGGTGGATTAAAAGCTTCCTATCATATTGCTGTTAAGAAAATTGAAGAAATCGTAAAAAAGAGTTTAAACCATTAAATAAAAATTGCGTCTAAATACCATGGATCAAGAAATCAACAATAGCGAATCGTTTCTTAAAAATCTTCCAGTTTCTGGAGGTTTTGAGGCGCCTATTGGCTATTTTGAACGATTAGAAGTTCAGTTGGCTAAAGATTTGGATCAAACCGAAATAAAGGGAGTACTAGCTAAAAGCACTTTTGAGGTACCAGCCGATTATTTTGAAAGCTTGAACCAAAATATTTTGCAAAAAACAATCGGTTCAGAGGCTAAAAAGACCCCTATTTTTAGGCAAGCAAAAGTATACTGGCTTACAGGAATTGCAGCATCGGTCTTGCTGGTTTCTGTGTTGTTTTTTGGTGAAACAAATAAACAAGCA
Source organism: Bacteroidia bacterium (assembly GCA_044377255.1). Lineage (GTDB taxonomy): Bacteria > Bacteroidota > Bacteroidia > UKL13-3 > UKL13-3 > B1. The sequence goes on along the minus strand of JBILJL010000001.1, from coordinate 10,020 downwards.
GGAATCACTTTGAATGGAGAAATTAGTGAGGAAGAAATTGCAGAACAACTAAATATTGGAGATTTAAATCAAGCGTTTTTGTGTGATGCAGGTTGGTGTGTTGAGTTAGAAAAGTTAGGTAATAAATCCAATGAATTAGAAGAGGATTTGTTAATGAATAGTGAGGAAGCATTAATTATTGAAGAGTTATAATGAGTATTAAAATGAAAAAGCAACTAGTGATAATTTGCCTATTGGCAATGGGATGTGTAGGTATAGTATCTGCTCAAAAGGGAGGTGCTCCTAACAGAGAAAAAATTGAAGCCATGAAAGTTGGTTTTATTACTCAAAAACTTGATTTAACATCTGAGGAGGCGCAAAAATTTTGGCCAGTTTACAATCGATTTGCAGAAGAAATGGAAAAAAGTCGTAAAGATTTTAGAGGTAAAATGATGGAGGAGGTTAAAGATGTTGACCTAATGACCGATGCAGAGGCAAATAAAGCATTAAATGATATGATAGCTTATAAAACCTCTGAAGTTGAATTGTTTAAAAAGTACAATCAAGAGTTTAAGAAAGTGCTTCCAACAAAAAAAGTAGTGAAACTTTACCTGGCTGAGCAAGAGTTTAAGCGCGAGTTATTAAGGAAGCTCAAGTCGCAAAAGTAGCCTTTACTTGTGCCCTTTATCGAATCAAGAATTGCCAGTAAAAAAATCCATAAATATTTTGAGCCAACTAAGATAAAAATCATGGTTTTTTTAAATGATGGAATCAGTTAGGGCTCTATCTTTGGGCCATGAAAAAGGAAACTAAATATGTAAGTGCGCAAGAGGCTGTGCGTCATATACAATCTCATAATAGGGTTTTTGTTCATGGAAGCGCTGCAACCCCAATAACTGTTGTGCAGGCTTTAATGGATAGAAAAGAGGAATTAAGAAATGTAGAATTAGTTAGTATTAGCACGCTTGGTTTTGATTTGAACGACCCTTCTTTAGAGGGTCATTTTTTTATTAATTCTTTGTTTGTTTCCGAATCGGTTCGCAAGGCAGTAAACTCAAATCGCGGAGATTATGTACCAGTTTTTTTGAGTGAAATTCCTAAGCTATTTAACCAAGGGTTTTTGCCAATTGATGTGGCCCTTTTACATGTTTCACCGCCAGATAAACATGGTTATGTAAGCCTTGGAACATCCGTAGATGTTGCCAAATCTGCGGCTTTTACGGCCAAAATAATTATTGCCCAGATTAATCCAAACATGCCTCGTACCCATGGTGATGCATTTATTCCTTTCTCCCTCATTGATTATGCTGTTGAGGTAAATGATGAACTCCCAGAGGTGAGTTATTCCAATGACTCAGATATGGTTTGTGGGCAAATTGGAAAAAATGTTGCTGCTTTAGTTGAAGATGGTGCAACCTTACAATTGGGAATAGGAACTACCCCTGATAATGTGCTGAAGAACTTACATTCTCACCGAAATTTAGGCCTTCATTCTGAAATGTTTTCGGATGGCGCCATTGATTTAATTAAAAGCGGCGTGATAAATAACAGTCAAAAGAAAATTGTAAACGGTTATTGTGTAAGTGGGTTTTTAATTGGCACCAGAAGATTATATGATTTTGTGGATGATAATCCCATTGTTAAATGTTTAGATATAAGCTATGTTAACGACCCTCGGGTCCTGAGCTTGAATCCCAAAGTAACTGCAATTAATAGTGCCATTGAAATTGATATTACTGGGCAGGTTTGTGCCGATTCAATTGGGATGTATCAATATTCTGGAATTGGTGGGCAAATGGATTTTATTAGAGGTGCTGCATTGTCGGAAGGAGGAAAACCAATTATTGCTTTGCCATCTAGAACAGGAAAAGGAATTTCTAGAATAACACCAGTATTAAAATCTGGGGCTGGCGTGGTAACTACTAGGGGCCATATTCATTGGGTAGTTACAGAGTATGGCGCAGTTAATCTTTATGGTAAAAATATGGAACAAAGGGCTGAAATGCTTACTAGTATTGCGCATCCAGACGATAGAGAAATGCTTGAACGAGCTACTTTTGATAGGTTTCTGAAATAAAAGCTTTATGTAGTTTTTCTGCTTTTTTTTGCGAATTTTGAAAAATGGTAGTTTGGCAATGATAAAAATTTCAAATTTATTCATCGGTTTGTTTGTTCCTTTTCTTCTGATTAGTAGTTGTAACAAGCGCTATACAAACTTTAGCAAAGTAAATGCAATTCAAAAGAGAGGTACTGTTACGCTGCAAATAGAGAATAAATCTCCAGAAAAAATTTCAAAAAATTTTGAGGCTGAGTTAGAAAAGTATTGTATCAAACGGTTGGCCAAAGAAGGGTATAATTACACCAACAAAAACCCTAAGTACATTTTGGTGTTAATCATAAAAGTTGACTCATCTTTTAACCATGGCCTGGCATATACAGGTCCTGGAATAAATTATTACGCCTACTCTAGAATGAGCAAAGGAATTGAGTTATATATGGAAGCAAAGTATATGCAAACAGAAAGAGTTGTTTGGGACGATAAATATGAACTTTATTATTTTGACGAACCTAATAGAGATTTATCTCGAACCAAAGGCGTAATTAAATTCATGCTTTCTGGAATTAATGATGAGAATAAATAAGCACCAATCATGAAAAAATATAAGTCATTGAATGAATTTTACCCTTCTTATTTAAAAGACCATCAAAACTATACTTGCAGGGTGCTTCATTTTATAGGTATCACCCTTTTTTTTGTGGTTATCATGGGTGCATTTCTTTTTCACAAAATAAGTTTACTGTGGCTTTGCCCGCTGTTTGGTTATGGTTTTGCTTGGGTTGGGCATTTCTTTTTTGAAAAAAATAAACCCGCTACTTTTCAATATCCAATCTATAGTTTATTGAGTGATTTTAAATTGTATTTTGAAATAATTGCAGGAAAAGAAAAATTTAATGTTTAAAACTAACATTACTAATCTACTTCCTGTAGATGGAATTTGCAGTTTGCAAGATGCTTTTTATGTTCAAGAAAAGGCAAATGACTTGTTTAGGACATTGATGCTTGAAGTAAATTGGAAGCAATACTCCATTAAAATGTTTGGCAAAATTATACCGCAACCGAGGCTAACAGCTTGGTATGGAGAAAAAGGAGCTGACTATTCTTATTCGGGTATCCACTTGGAGCCGATGCCTTTTACGCCCTTAATTGAGCAAATAAAAATAGACATAGAAGCCCTTTCAGGATTTAAATTCAACAGCGTTTTAATGAATTTATATCGCAACCAAAAAGATAGCATGGGATGGCACAGCGATGATGAAAAAGAGCTTGGTTCAGACCCTAAAATAGCCTCAATAAGTCTTGGATCAAGCAGAACGTTTCAGTTGAAACACAAAACCCAAAAGCAAATGAAGTTGAAAGTAGCCTTAAATAATGGAAGCTTGCTTTTAATGGAAGGAACCATGCAACACCATTGGTTGCATGCTATTCCAAAATCAACGCAAGAATGCGGACCAAGAATTAACCTTACTTTTAGAAAAATTATATAAAAATTGCGGGCTAAATGTCCTTACATGGTAATAATAACATTGCCATTTTTTCATCTTTATCAACCTGTTTCATAGTCCCATATTGTTGTTATTAAATGGCACATCAAGTAAGATGGGGATATTTGAAAGGGTGTTACAAATCCATTGCAGTAGCAACTAGTTCTGCAACATCTTTTACCTCAATTTCTGCCTCTTTATTGTGGTGCTTTACTCCATCTCTGAGCATAGTCATGCAAAAAGGACAAGCAGCAGCCACTACATTTGCTTGTGTTTCTAACATGTCATCGGCTCGTTCAATATTTACTTCTTTTTTACCTTCTTCAGCTTCTTTAAACATTTGTGCGCCACCAGCACCACAGCATAAGCCGTTGGCCTTACTGCGTTTCATTTCAACTAGTGCGGCATCTAGTTTTTCAATAATTTCCCTAGGAGCTTCATAAATATTATTTGACCTTCCTAAATAGCAACTATCATGATAAGTAATTCTTTGCCCCTTAAAACCACCACCTTGAATGCTAATTTTTGCATCATTTAAGAGTTGGTTTATAAGTGTGGTATGATGTAAAATTTCATAAGTACCTCCGAGTGCTGGGTATTCATTTTTTAGGGTATTGAAACAATGAGGGCAAGCAGTTACAATTTTTTTAATGCCATAAGCATCCAGTGTTGCGATATTTTGCATGGCCATCATTTGAAACAGGAATTCATTTCCTGCCCGTTTAGCAGGATCTCCTGTACATGCCTCTTCGGTTCCAAGAATGGCAAATTTAAGGCCAGCAGCATGCAAAATTTTTGCAACAGCTTTGGTTATTTTTTGCGCTCTCTCGTCAAAACTCCCTGCGCAGCCAACCCAAAACAAAATTTCAGCCTCTTCTCCATTTGACGCCATATCAGCCATTGTACGTACCCTAAATTCACTCATGTTCATAATTTAATATGTTTTATTGTTTGCCTAATAGCCTCACAATATTTACCACGATATTAATGAAAACTTTTAAAAAATAGAGTAGGATTTTTCTTGCTGGGAATACAATACACAAAGCCTTATCTTCGTTACCTTCTTTTATGCAACTTTCGGTAGTCATAGTTAATTATAACGTTAAATATTTCCTTGAGCAGGCCCTGCATTCAGTTCGCAGAGCCTGTATGGGGCTACAAGTTGAAGTTTTTGTTGTTGATAACCACTCTTTTGATGGTTCTTGCGAAATGGTTCGCTCCCTTTTTCCAGAGGTTAAGCTCTTTGAAAATAAAGACAATGTGGGCTTTGCAAAAGCGAATAACCAAGCAATTCGCCAAGCAAAAGGAAAATATATTTTGCTCCTCAATCCAGATACAGTAATTGAAGAGGATTGTTTTGATAAGTTGATTCATTTTATGGATCAAACCCCAGATGCTGGTGGCGTTGGGGTAAAAATGATAGATGGTTCAGGAAAATTTTTGCCTGAATCGAAGCGGGGGTTGCCTACTCCTGAGGTTGCTTTCTATAAAATTAGCGGATTGGCAGCACTTTTCCCGAAGTCGAAGAAGTTTGGCAAATATCATTTGGGATTCTTGAGCAAAAATGAAATTCATGAGGTGGATGTACTTGCCGGTGCATTTATGATGATTAGACATGATGTGTTAAAGCAAGTTGGATTGTTGGATGAAGATTATTTCATGTATGGCGAAGATATAGACCTCAGCTATTGTATTAATAAGGCTGGGTTCAAGAACTATTATTTTCCATATACAACTATCATTCATTACAAAGGCGAGAGCACTAAAAAAACCAGTGTAAATTTTGTTTTTACCTTTTATAAGGCAATGGTAATATTTGCCAATAAGCATTATTCTCGGCGTCATGCACGTAATTTTAGTGCGCTTATTCATGTGGCAATTTATTTACGTGCCTTTGCTGCCTTAATTGTTAGGTTTGCTTCTAAAGTTTTTGTGCCCTTACTAGATTTTATTGTAATTTTTAGCAGTCTAACTCTTATAGTTGGTTTTTGGTCGAACCTAAAATATGATACACCTTTAGCCTATCCAACACAAATTGTTTATTCAAATAGTCTTGTGTATGCTCTGTTATGGCTTATTGGATTGGCCTTGGCTGGGTCTTACAACAAAAGGAAAACTTTCTTAAGTGTTGCCAAAGGAATTGCCTTTGGTACCCTAGCCATTGCCGTTTTTTATGCATTTGTTGAAGAAGACTACCGATTTTCTAGGGCAATTATTTTAATTGGTGCAATGGCTGCAATTATTGATGCGTTTGTTATTAGATTGATATTGTATTATGCCAAATACAAGCGCTGGAGTTTTGCTTTGGGCGGCCAATTAAAAACCATAATAGTTGGTAATAAATCTGAAGTAGAGCGAGTGCAAGATTTACTCATCAAATCAAAATCTAAAAGCGATTATTTAGGTTACGTTTCGCTTGAACCTTATAAGGATGAAAATTATTTAGGTCAAGTTGGCGAGCTTTCTGAATTGGTAAAATTCTTTGGTGTAGAAGAGATTATCTTTTGTAGCAAAGATTTGGCTGCAAGCTCCATCATTGAATGGATGGGCAGCAATAGCCAACAAGATATTCTATACAAGATTGTTCCAGAGGAGAGTTTGTTTATTATAGGCAGTAACAACAAAAACACCCCAGGTGATTTTTATACAATAGAAATAAATTTAAAACTATCTAAGGCTTTTGAACAGCAAAAGAAGCGCGTATTCGACATAGCAGCCAGTTTTCTTTTGATGTTGTTTTCACCAATCCTAATTTTATTGGTAAAACAAAGAACAAACTTCTTTCAAAATATTTTTCAAGTTTTAGTAGGCACCAAAACATGGGTTGGTTACGCAAATGCCGATAATATTAAATTGTTACCTGTAATAAAAAAGGGTGTTCTTAGTCCGCTAGATGGGCAAAGAGGCAAGGGAATGAACATTGTTACCATACAAAAATTGAACTTTTTGTATGCCAAAGATTATTCCATCGAAAAAGACTTTTTAATTGTTTTGAAAGCAATTAGAAGTACAGGTAATCTTAACTCGTAAGCAAGCTGAAAAAGGTTTTTTATTCAGCCAATGCTAAAAATTTAACGATGCCACTATTTAGTAATTCTGGCTCTTCCATCATTCCCATGTGAGCTGATTTTTCTAAATAAGTAATCATAGATTTTTGGCAAATTGCTGCTTGGGCAAACATAGCTGCCTCTGGTATTAATTGGTCGTTTTTACCAATGGCAAAATAAACTGGAAGGGAGGTGTTTCTTAATATTGATTGCCTATCTGGTCTGAGCATCATGGCCTGTGCAGCTTCAATAATCCCTAATTCATCACTTTCTAATCCTTGCTCAATAGCGTATTCAATAATATCTTTTTGTGCGTTTGGGGTAAATAAATTAGGGATGAAATTCTTAATATATTTTTCTTTTCCATTTTCTCGAATAAAAGAAATAACCTGTTTTCTTTTATCCTTTCTTTTATCCGAATCTGCATTGGCTATACTATGGATTAATCCAAAGCCTTTTAGCTTATTTGGAAACAATTCAGCAAAGGCCAAAGTTACATAGCCACCCATGCTATGTCCAAGTAATATGCAAGATTCAATTTTTTCTTGAACCAAAACTTGGTTCACCATTTGGGCCATCTCTTCAATGGTTATTTCTGGCACACTAGGCGTTTTGCCAAACCCAGGCAAATCAAGAGTAAGCACACTGCAAATGCCCTCAAAAAACAATACCTGCTCGTTGAAGCAGGTATTGTTTTCGCAGTATCCATGTATCAGAACCAAAGTCTGATTGCCAGATCCCGTTCTTTTGTAATTTAACATATTAATAGAATAGGAATCTGTTGTCTTTTACATTTTTCAACTCTTTTAATATTTCAAAGTAACCATACTCAACTCTTTGTTGTAAAGCACTGCTTAATTCGGTTTTTTGCTGTGAAAAATCTGTCATAGCAGGTGCAGGAACAATTTTACTTACCTGATAAGCATAAACTGCGGCATCTCCTTTAACTGGTCCACTTAGTTTATTAATGGAAGTAGTTCCTGCAATCGATCCAGCAAATGAATTGTCGTAGCCCACATATGGAATACTACCATTTTCAAAAGTTTGAGCAGCAATTGGTGTTACCGTTTGGTTGATTTTTCTGCTTACAGCATCCAAAGTTGTGGTACCATCCATTGCAGTTTTCAATTGTTCCATTAACTTTTCTGCTTTCATATCCTTGCGGTAATCAGTAGTTACTCTATCTTTTGCTGCCTCAAAATTTGCCTTACCTTTTTCACGAATTAAGGTTAAAGTAGCAATTACATATTTGTCGTTTCCTACAGTCATTACTTCACTTACATCTCCGTTTTTAGCATTGAATGCCCAACGAACCGCTTCGCGTGCTTCGCTATAACCAGGTAAAAAATTATCGGTTTCACGAACAAATTCAGCGACACGTTTAAGCATTTTCTTTTCGTCTACATTCTTGTTAAAATCATCAGAATTTCTGCTAGTGGCTGCAAACTGACTGGCATCGCTATAAGCGGCCGAAGAGGTTTTTTCACTTGCTTCAATGGAGCGCTCCAACACACCTGCACAGACTAACTTTTTGGTTTTGTCTTCAGTAATTTTAATAACGTGAACGCCGAACTGTGTTTTTAATACAAATTGATCGCCCTTTTTACCATTCTTAACTGCATCATTGAATTCTTTCACCATTTGACCTTCAGGGAACCAACCTAAATCACCACCCCTGTCTTTGGTACCATCGGTGCCAAACTCGCCAGCCAATGTTGCAAAATTCTCACCCTTGCGAATACGGGCCAAGATATCATTTGCTTTTTTAATTGCATTAGCTGTATCTGCATCTGTTGGTCCTTCTGGGCGAATTAAAATATGACTAGCACGCATAGAATATACCGAATCTTCAGAAATACCAGATACCTTATATATACTGTATTTTCCACCTTCAAAAATTGGTCCTATTACAGTCCCAATTGGCTCAGAAAATAAACGGCTTTGAACTGATTCTGGATACTCACTTCTCTTACGAGCTGCAGCAATAAACTTGCTATCGCTGTTCACATCTACATAAGCAGTGTCGTTTTCCGAAGCTTGAAATTGAGCAACTTGATCAAAAGCCCATTTTTGTACCACAGCGCTATCCTCAGTTGTTGGTGCAAAATCCCAAACTACAAATTCTAACTTGCGAGAGTTTTCACGCTCCTTGTATTTTTCCATGTTTTTTTTGAAGTATGATTTTAAATCACCTTCTTCTGCAACAATGGTTGAATCTGCAATAGTTGAATAAGCCAAAGCCACAAAATTTACTTCAGAACTTTGTGTTCTTCCTGTATATAAATTTTTAGCTTCAAGTGAAGTAGCATATAAACCTTTTTTCAATAAGCTTGAATATTTACGTTGAAGAGATTCTGTTACCAAAAAGTCTTCAAATTCTTTCCACTGTGCTTTAGCAGCTTCATCAGTGCCTTCAGTCATTTGTTTAAGGTAACGCTTTACGTTGTTTACATCAAATACGCCTGTTTTTGGGTCGGTAAACGATTGCTTAATTTGAGCGTGAATATTGTTGCCATAGATAATGTCGGAAAGTTCTTCCTCGCCAACTATTAATCCTAATTGGTCGTATTCTTTTGTAAGCATGAAATCATTTAACATTTGATTCCAAGTTTGATCGCGCACCTGACCTTGAGTTGCCTCGTCTAGGTTTTCTTGTTGTGTGCGTTTTTTGAAATTCTCCAAGTTATATTGAAGTTTGTCGTCAAACTGCTTGATGCCAATTGATTCACCATCAATTTCACCTACATTGTTTTGTTGGCTACCTCCGCCAAATAATGCCGAGTTTGAATTTAAAGCGTCAGAAACCACAAATAATCCTAAGGCTAAACCTACTGCACCTATAGCTAATCCTGATCTGTTTCTTATTTTTGTTAATATTGCCATTGTAATACTTTAAGAAGGGCGAAAATAAGGTTGGAAATGCCAAAAATCAACCTTTATTTTTTTTGTTTTAACTTACAACTAATCAACACATTAAACTATGTCTACTATAACTTATGGTAAATTGTACCTTATTCCAAACTTCTTGAGTGAGGATAATTCCGATGATTTTATTGCTGAAATGGTGAGGCGACTGGTGCATCATTTGAAACATTTTGTGGTAGAAAACGAAAAACAAGGTAGAGCCTTAATAAAAAGATTACGTTTAGAAAACAGTCAGCAAGATTTACATATTTGGGTATTAAATGAACACACCCAAGCTCAGGAGGTACCCTCACTTCTAAAAGCTTTGGAAGGAAATGATGCAGGAATCATTAGTGATGCTGGTTTACCTTGTATTGCCGATCCTGGTTCAGCCTTGGTGGCTTTGGCTCAGACTAAAAACATAGAAGTTGTTCCCTTGCCTGGTGGTTCAAGCATGATTATGGCATTAATGGGTAGTGGATTTAGTGGTCAACAATTTACTTTTTTAGGTTATTTACCTATTGATAAAGCACCTAAAATTAAGAAA
>JBILJL010000333.1:0-2932 GCA_044377255.1 Bacteroidia bacterium | reverse complement strand
ATTCAACCATTTTACCTTCATCCAAAACCAAAATATTATCTGCCTCTTTTACCGAAGAAACCCTGTGACTTACTATTAAATAAGTGCAATTTTTTTTCATTTCAGCCATATTTTTTAATATTTGGGCCTCAGTACTCGTATCCAATGCACTTAAACAATCATCCATTACTAAAATTTCTGGATCTTTTATAAACGCCCTAGCTATTGCCACTCGCTGTTTTTGACCCCCAGATAAGGTAATCCCCCTTTCACCAACCTTTGTTTCATATTGATTTGGAAAATTGAGGATGTTTTCATGAAGTGCGGCCATTTTCGCTGCTTTCCTAATATCTTCTAACAAATTGCCTCCGTTTTGAGATACCCCAAATGCAATATTATTGGAAATAGTATCACTAAATAAAAAGATATCTTGTGGCACATATCCTATCCTTTTCTTCCAGTTCTTGAGGTTTATTTCTCTCAAATCCTGTCCATCTATCCTAATATGGCCTTCACTTGGATCGAACAAACGCAAGAAAAGCTGAATTAGGGTGCTTTTTCCAGAACCTGTAGTTCCTAATATGGCAAAAGTGCTCCCTCTGGCAATGGTAAAGCTAAGGTTTTTTAATGCAGGAATGGATTTCCCTTCATACGTATAACTTACGTTTTCAAAGGTAATTTCATTCTTAAAATCAAAATCCTTACCACTATCTGTTACCATAGTTGGTTGGGTATTTAAAAATTCATTGATTCTTGCTTGAGATGCCGCGGCCCTTTGAATTAAACTACTGGTATAGCCCAAACTAGTTACAGGCCACACCAATATATTCACATAAATGATAAATTCGGCAATATTGCCAATACTTGCTCTACCAGCTATTACCTCCAAGCCCCCAATATAAATTGTGATTATTGAACTTAACCCAGTTAAGAATAACATGAGTGGAAAAAAGAAGGCTTCAACTTGTGCCAAACCCATTTGTTTTTCTCTATATAAATTGGTTTCTTTTTCCATGCTAATTTGGTTGGCTTGCTCCGAACCAAAAGCTTTGATGATACGTATGCCTGAAAAGGCTTCTTGCACAAAAGAAGTTAAAACAGAAAGCTGACTTTGAATGGCGTCGCTCTTTGTGTTAATTAAATTATTTATTTTAAATATAGCAAACGAAAGGATAGGGAGCGGCATAATAACAAGCCAGGTTAACCTAACATTTACAGTAAACATAACAACAAGAACCAATATAATTGTTACCACCAGGTTAATAGCATACATTACAGCCGGACCAACATACATCCTTACCCTGCTCACATCTTCGCTTATTCTTGCCATCAAATCACCAATGCGGTTTTTGCGATAAAAATCTTGATTCAATTTCTGGTAATGGTCAAATATTTCATTTTTAAGGTCATATTCTATGTGTCGGCTCATGACTATAATTGTTTGACGCATTAAATACATAAATATTCCTCTTATAAAAGCATAGGCAATTACTAAAAGGGTAAAATATAAAACCGATTCTGAGAGCTCCTCAGCTATAATACCTTTGATAGATGGGCTACTTTGAGGGTATTGGTCCAATAAATCCTTTATTTTATCAATGGCTTTTCTAACCAGCTGTGCCGGAAACAAAGCAAATAAATTGGACGCAGCCACAAAAAGAACTCCTAATAGAAGTCGGGTTTTGTAGCGATAGAAATATTTCCTGAGATGCCTTAGTGCTTTCAATACTGCGAAATAACAGAAAATACTACATAAATTTAGCTTCCGTTTTTTTTGACTTGTAAAACGAAAAATAAGCTTACTTTTGCGCCACTAAAAAATAATATTCCCTAGTTATGGCAGAACATGAAATTTTCTCCCAACTATCAACTTACAACCATGAGCAGATAGTTTTTTGTAACGACAATGCTACAGGCCTAAAAGCCATAATTGCCATACACAACACCGTTTTAGGTCCGGGCCTTGGTGGTACACGCGTTTGGAATTATAACAATGAAGCAGAGGCAATCAATGATGTAATGCGTTTATCTAGAGGTATGACTTACAAAGCAGCAATTTCCGGTTTGAACCTAGGTGGTGCAAAAGCTGTTATTATTGGCGATGCATCAAAAATTAAAACAGAAGCTTTGATGCGTAAATTTGGAAAATTTGTTGAAAATTTAAACGGAAAATATATCACTGCAGAGGATGTAAACACTACCACCAAAGACATGGAATACGTAAATATGGAAACCAATCATGTGGTTGGTTTGCCAGAAAGTATGGGTGGGGGAGGAGATCCAAGCCCTGTTACAGCTTATGGTGTTTACATGGGAATGAAAGCAAGTGCCAAACAAGTTTTTGGAAACGACAGTTTAAGTGGTAAAAAAATTGCCGTTCAAGGTGTTGGAAAAGTTGGTGGTCATCTATTAGAATTTTTACACAAAGAAGGTGCACAATTGTTTATTACCGACATCAATGCTGAAATTTTAAACCATTATGCCAGCACCCTTGGAGCAACTGTTGTAACAGGTGAAGAAATTTATGGATTAGATGTGGATGTTTTTGCTCCTTGTGCTTTAGGTGCCATTTTAAATGAAACCAACATTGCCAAGTTAAAATGCTCAATAGTTGCTGGTGCTGCCAACAACCAATTGGCTGATGAAAATATTCAAGGGCCAGCTTTAATGAAAATGGGAATTACCTATGCCCCAGATTTTTTAATCAATGCAGGTGGCTTAATCAATGTTTATCAAGAACATGTTGGTTACAACCGTGAAACTGCTTACCGAAAAGCAGAACATATTTATGATGTAACACTCGAGATTTTGAAAATTTCTGCTAGCCAAAATGTACATACCCAAAAAGCGGCCATGGATTTAGCTGAAAAACGTATTTCAGACATTTCTGGAGTTAAATCTACCTATTAAAAAAAATATATCGCTCAGGCGGTAAACGTTCTTTACATTTAGT
>JBILJL010000050.1:0-11181 GCA_044377255.1 Bacteroidia bacterium | reverse complement strand
CAATGGTTCGGGTACTGGCTCTAGTGCAACAAACTTTACTGTTGTTCAATTGCCTACCATCACTGGTTTCTCTCCTTCATCTGGTGGTACTGGAACGCTAGTTTCTATAACTGGAACAAACTTTACAGGAGCTACTGCAGTAAGATTCAACACAACCAATTCAATATCATTCACTGTTGTAAATGCAGGATTAATAACTGCTACTGTTCCAGTAGGCGCTACAACAGGTATCATTAGAGTTACTACTCCTGCTGGTGCTGATAGTACTTCAACTAACTTTACAGTAATTGGAGATTTAATTGTAAGCACTGTACAAACTGTTTCTGGTACATATAACAATGTAACAGTAACTAGCACAGGTAATGCAACCCTAGGTGGTGTTCTTACTTCATTGGGAACTGTGACTATTCAAACAGGTGGTCAAATTAACTTTGGTGTTGATTCAATTACTGGACCAGCAAACTTTATTGCTCAAACTCGTAGTAGACTTGTTATTGGTTCAGGAAATGGAATTTCTTCAACTGGTGGTTTTGTAGGAAACGTGCAAGTTGGTGGAACAAGAACCTTTAATAGTGGTGCATTATATACCTACAATGGAACGTCTGCTCAGCTTACAGGAACTGGATTGCCAAGCAATGTTGATACACTTATTATCAATAATTTCAATGGCGTATCATTGTCTCAGACAACTACAGTAAATAACAGATTAACTTTAGGAAATGGTAACCTAGTTATAGGTAACAGTAACCTAACAGTTAATGGAACAATTACTGGTGCAGGTGCTGCAGGCTATGTTGTTACCAATAATACAACTTCTGCTACAGGTGTTTTAACCAGACCAATTGCAAACAATGCAACTGCCGTTATTTTCCCTGTTGGTACTGCACTTTCATATATACCTGCTGAAATAACATTAACAGCTGCATCAACTTCTGACACATTTAGCGTAAGGGTGTTTAATAATGTATTAGCAAATGGAACATCTGGTTCAGCATTTATCAATAATGTTGTAAACAGAACTTGGATGATTACAGAACAAGTTGCTGGTGGCTCAAATGCTACTGTAAGTTTAACTTGGGATGATTCATTGGGTGCTGCTGGATTTAACAGATTCCAGTGCGGTGTTGCTCGCTATAATGGCTTAACTTGGATTGCACCGCCTGCTTATGGAGCTGCTACTGGTACTAATCCTTATTCAAGAAGTTTAGCTGGAATTACTTCGTTTGTTGGTCCTTTCTCAGTTGGAGACAACTCTGGAACATTGCCAGTTGAATTGCTTGATTTCACAGCTATCGCTAATGGAAAAGATGCAATTTTAGCTTGGACAACTGTTTCCGAAATCAACAACAGTCATTTTGAAGTTGAACGCTCTTTTGATGGTAGCAACTTTGAATATGCTGGAGAAGTAAAAGGTGCTGGAAATAGCAGTGCAATGAATAAATATAAATTCATTGATGCGGGTATTGCCAACAATACCAAACTCGTTTATTACAGATTAAAGCAAGTTGATTTTGATGGAGCCTCTAACTATCATGGATTCGAAAAAGTTGATTTCGAAAAAGATGAAACTATTGATTTAACTGTTACAGCATATCCTAATCCATTTAGTGATCAGTTTAATATTAAAATAAATGGAGCAAGTGGTGAAAAAACTCAAATTAACATACTTGATGTAAATGGTAAATTAGTTAAGCAATTCGAAAATAGTTTAGATTCAGATAAGGCACTTGTTAGCTTAGAATCTATGGATAATTTGCAAGACGGAATATACTTTGTACAAGTTAATGTGAGGGACAATTCACATATGCTAAAAATGATTAAAGTAACAAAATAAGAATAGAGATAAAAAAAATGACCATTTGATTTCAAATGGTCATTTTTTTTTATAGCAGTTGCTAGATTGCAAAAGTATTTTTTTCTGTAATAAGGTTTACTAATTGATTGAATTGGATTGTTACCTGTAAAGCTTTTAACACGCCAATTTCAATAATGATAATTCTTGATTGCTAGACCTCTAATTGCATTAATGCCAGTAATAAACTCATGCATTGTTTGTTGCCCTTCGTGTCTTAAAATTGCAGATAAATTAAAGCTACGGCAGCAACTGTCATTATAATTAATGCTGCAAAGCCGAGGATATTTGTGATTATTCCATTCACGTTTTCTCCCATTATTTTTTTGTTATTTGAAATGTGTAAGATCATGGCAATTAAAACAGGAGCGGTTAACCCATACAGAATTGCGGTGTAAATCAATGATTGAATTGGCGTTATGCCTATATAATTTAATGATAAGCCGAGTATCAAAGAAATAGCAATAATGCCATAAAAGGCTTTGGCTTCATGAAATTTTTTATCAAGGCCTTGTTCCCAACCAAAAGTTTCAGTTATGATATATGATATGGATCCACTCAAAACAGGAATAGCAATAAGTCCTGTTCCAATTATTCCAATTGCAAAAAGAAGATATGCGAGGTTTCCGGCTAATGGTTTTAGTGCCATTGCAGCTTGCTCAACGGTATCAATTTGATGAATCCCACCTTTAAATAAAACACTGCCTGTAGTAAGTATTATAAAATACATAACAAAACCAGAAACGGTCATTCCAAAATCTACATCTTTGGAAATTTTGTGTATTATTTTTTTATTTACAATTAAGTGCTTTCGCTTTTTCTTCATTTCTTCAACCTCAATTGAGGCTTGCCAAAAGAAAAGATAAGGCGAAATAGTGGTGCCTAGTATCCCTACTATTATGGCTATGAAATCTTTGTTAAAATTTAAAGTGGGAATAAATGTTGCTTCCAAAATTTGTTTAAAATCTTGTTTATACAAAAACGGAACAATAAAATAAACCAACATTACAATGCACAAATACTTTAATACAGATGCTATTTTTTGATAGGGCAAGTAAATAATTAATCCTAAAAGTACCATTGTAAAAAACACACTAAAATAATTAGGGTCAATGGATGGAAATAGTAGATTTCCAACAGCTCCCATTCCAGCAATATCAGCACCAATATTCATAATAATAGCTGGGAAACTAAATAACAACATTAGGTATAAAATAGGTCTTGGATAGTGTTTTTTAAGCGTTCCTGTTAAACCTTGTGAAGTTACCAAACCAATTCTTGCACACATCTGTTGAATTGAAGCCATTAAAGGAAAAGCAATAATTGCAGTCCATAGTGTAGCAAGTCCAAATGCTGCGCCTGCTTGGGAATAAGTTGCAATACCAGATGGGTCATCATCACTAGCACCTGTTACTAAACCTGGCCCCAGCTTTTTCCAATTGCTAAAAATTCTAGATGAAAATGCTTTCTTTTTTATCATTTTTTTTAGTTGATATTAGTTAGCCTAAAAATCAAAGACAAAGTAATTAAGAATTCAGTGGAGGTATTTTTTCCAATTATAAGTTCATAAAAGATATCTAGGTGTTAGAAAGTAAAACAAACATACTTGCTTGCGCAGCTTACACAGGGAGATTTGAATTCTGAACCAACTTTCTTAAGTAGAGGTATTTATTCCGGGTATAGCTATAGTGTGCCTTGGCAATTTTGAGTCCTTCTTCTCCATCCAAAAAGCCAAGTTGGAGAATGTATTCCCTAATAAATCTGAAAGTAGCACTGGAATAAGCTTTGAAGATGTTGGCAGATTTGCCTTTTGCGGACATCTTACTGGCAAATAAATGGGCATATCTTTCCATTTTTTCCAAGTAAAAGGCGTCAGATTGGGTTGTAAAATGGTAGAGGTGTTCGTTCAAATTTTCTCTTGGAGTTTGCTTGTTCCAACTTAATCCTTCATGCACATCGTCTGTTTCGGTCCAGCTTAAAATGCGTTTATCAAAAAGCCTATAATGCCAGTCGGGGTACCAGGCGCCATGTTTAATAGGTTTATTGCCATAATGGTTGATTAAATTTACTTTATACAAAGGCTTTAAGTCTCCATTTTTGAATAAGGAGGAAAGTTCTTTGCACAATTCAGGCGAAAAGGCCTCATCTGCATCTATGCTAAAAATATAGTTATTTTTCGCCAAGGCGTTTCCTACATTTTTTTGTTTAGAATAGCCCTCCCAATTGTGGTGTATTACCTGTGCTCCTAATGTTTTAGCTAATTCAATGGTTTTATCTTCACTACCACTATCTACCACAATGATGTCGTTACAAATGGGCATAACAGAACGAATTGACCTTTCTATATTAGCTTCCTCATTTCTCGTAATAATAACAACCGACAATGGCAATATTCCCATTCTGCAAGTTTAGGGCAATTCAGCTTATTTAAGAAATGGCTTAATATTTGGCATAAACTTTTTCATTTCACCCCTTTCAACTTACCTTTGCACAAATATTTAATATACCATGAAATACGATGTTACAATTATAGGCTCTGGTCCTGGTGGTTATGTGGCAGCAATTAGGTGTGCACAATTAGGCTTCAAAACAGCCCTTATAGAAAAGTATAATACGCTTGGAGGTACTTGCTTAAACGTGGGTTGTATTCCATCTAAAGCATTACTTGATAGCTCTGAGCATTACCACAATGCTACCCACACTTTTAAAACTCATGGAATAGATATTCAAGATATTCAAGTGAACCTAGCGCAAATGATTGAACGCAAAAATGGCGTAGTAAAAATTACTTGCGATGGCATTGATTTTCTGATGAAGAAAAATAAGATTGATGTGTACAAGGGCATGGGTTCATTCATTGATAAAAATACCATCAAAATTAGTGGCGAAACCGAGCAACAAATTGAAACCGATAGGGTAATTATTGCCACTGGTTCAAAGCCTGCAACTCTGCCAGGAATTGAAATAGATAAGCAAAGAATAATCACTTCTACCGAAGCATTAAACATGAAAGAAATCCCTAAACACCTTGTAATTATTGGTGGTGGGGTAATTGGTTTAGAATTGGGTTCTGTATATGCACGTTTGGGTTCAAAAGTTTCTGTAATAGAATATACTGGTACCATTATTCCAACAATGGACGCTACATTGGGCAAAGAATTGCAAAGAAGCCTCCGCAAATTGGGCTTCGAGTTTTTCTTTAACCACAAAGTAAAATCGGCCAAATCTAATGGCACTGAAGTGAGCATTGTTGCCGACAATGAAAAGGGTGAAGAAGTTAGTTTTACTGGTGATTATTGTTTGCTAAGTGTGGGTAGAAAAGCATATACTTTCGGTTTGAACCTAGACGCAGCGGGTGTTAAAATGGATGAGCGCGGACGAGTAGAAACTGACGCACATTTAGAAACTAATGTGAAAGGAATTTATGCCATTGGTGATGTGGTTAAGGGAGCAATGTTGGCGCACAAGGCGGAGGAAGAAGGCGTATTTGTTGCAGAGATTATGGCAGGACAAAAGCCGCATATCAATTATAATTTAATACCGGGAGTAGTTTATACTTGGCCAGAAGTGGCCGGAGTAGGAGCCACCGAAGAGGAGTTGAAGAAAGCAGGAACCAAATACAAAGTAGGATCATTTCCAATGCGTGCATTGGGCAGAGCCCGTGCCAGTATGGATATTGATGGCTTGGTAAAAATATTGGCCGATGAAGCCACTGATGAAGTTTTAGGAGTTCACATGATTGGTCCGCGTGTTGCAGACTTAATTGCTGAGGCCGTTGTTGCCATGGAATTCCGCGCCAGTGCCGAAGACATTGCACGTATGAGTCATGCTCACCCAACTTACGCAGAAGCTGTAAAAGAAGCTGCACTGGCTGCTACAGGCAATAGAGCTATACACGTTTAGTTTTGTGGTTCGACAGGCTCACCATGACGCCGCTCTCTTATGGGAGCCCGTCGAACGCATCATGGTGATCTTGTTTAAAAGGCCAACGTGAGCCCGTTGAGCCACTCCGTCATGGTGAGCCTATCGAAAGCGTTATTGTGAACCCGTTGAACCACTGCGTCATGGTGAGCTTGTCGAAAGCGTCATGGTGAGCCTGTCGAACCAACGAACCATGATTTTAAAGATTATTAAGATCATCTAAATCTTTGTACCTTCCAGCAGCTTTTTTCGCCTGCTTCAAATGATTCAAATGAATTACGCGAACAGGAATATCATTTATGGTATATATTTCAGATAAATCGTAAGATTCAGTAAATTCCAATCCTTTAACTTTTGTTAAAATGTCTATTGCCATTGGAGGTCTCCCAAATGTAAATACATCTTGATCTTGTGTGTTTAAGAAATTTTCTATTGTTATGGCATTTGTAGGAAAGCCAAATTTGGAAAAGGATTTAATTAATAAATTGTAATTATTGTGACTAGGTTCAACCCAAATATCCATGTCTCCAGTAGTACGATGATATCCATATACAATTACAGAATAACCTCCAACCAATATGTACCTTACCTTTTCTGAATTCAATGCTTTTATAAAGTCTTGAAAATCCTCGTTTAGAATATTTAAGCGTAAATCAGGCATTTTGCTTCCTTTTGCTAAAAATAGTTTTATCCATTTTGGGCCAAGGTTTGCCAACAAATCCATAGGCAGCAGACATTAATGTATAAAACGCTATAGATTTTTCGGAAGCATCCATTGAATCATAAATTTTCTTATGATTAGCTGCCTCCTTAAAGCTTTGTTTGCTGAAAATAGTTTTGTCCATTCGCATAAAGCAAATATACCAAAAGAAATCAAATTGGTAACTAGCATAAAATTTATCAAAGAATAGACTACATAAAAAAGGGGCACCCAATGGGCGCCCCTTTTTTATTATTGTTAATTGCTAATTAGCGAATAACATTCAATTTCTTAACTGCAGTTTTACCATCAACAGTTAATTCAACAAAGTATAACCCATTGATAAGGTTATCGCAATTGATAACTCCATTTAAGCTATTTACGTTTTGAGTTAAAACTTCTCTTCCGTTCATATCAACGATGCGAACTGAACCATTACTGCTAGAGCCATTGAAAGTTACTTCAAAGCTATTTTTAGCAGGGTTAGGAAAAAGATTTAATCCTAATTCACTTACTTCATTAACTGCTAAAGCACCATCTGGAGCTGTAGAAGCAGATTGCCATACAGTTTTGTCATTGTCATCCTCTAAGAATACGATTGCAAAAATATTTCCAAATTCTTCTACTGAATGCTCGGTAGCCAAATTGATAATACTAGCTGCTTGTCCATCATTAGGCAAACGATAAGAGCCAGGGAAAGTGTATGTTTGGGTGTAAGGAACAGCAGTTCCAGCAGTAAAACTAACAGTGGTACCAGTTGCATTTGGTAACATTTTCTTCATTACATTGAAAAATTCAGTTTCACCATTGTTTTTTACGTTTTTGGAAGTTCTGCTTTCAACTACAGCAATACGCAATTTAAGGTTTGAGTTTGTAAAAGATTGAACAGGAGTTACATTACCAGATACTGTTACCTTATTTCCAACTCGTACCAAGTTTGCAGTAATACCGGCTAGCGAAGGTACTGCTGCTTTAGCATCAAAAAAACCTGTGGTATAAGAGTTGGAATTTGCAGAGGTTGCTCCCCATTTGCTGCTACCATCTACTACTAACCAAGGAGCAAAAGATGCACCATAAAAGCTAAAACGTGTACCAACTTCTGAAGTATAATAAGGATCGCCTGTACCTGGGAAATTTGCTTGGTATTTAATGGTATTCCAAGAACCTACTTTTTGGGCCAAAATATTGTCTAGATTCACATTACCAGGGTTACATGGAGGGCAAGTTGAAGAGGTGAATATTTCATGTAATACTTTACGGGGAACTGTTGCGTTAACAATTACCAAGCTACCAGTAGCAGAGTTATTAGAAGTATCGCCATCAACACCAGCATTTGGGTCAGAAACCCAAACTTTAATTGGATAAGTACCAGGAGTACTATTTGTGTATGGTGCATTGTGAATAAAATCATAAGTTCCACCGCTATTGGCAACATTTAAGCCAGATAACTGCATGGTGACAGTTGGACCACCATTTACAGAGTAATACAATTTGAATGAACTCAAGTTGGTTGCACCATAACTTGTAATTTTACCTTTGATTTGAATATTCGTATTTTTTTGAGCGAAGCTTGGCAAGTCCAAGCTAGTCATCTGAATCTCATTTGCAGCTTGCGTTCCGTACATAAATTTGTAAACATCGCTTTTTGTTGCATCGTAAGAACCATTAGCACCACCAAAATTCAAAGAGGGAGTTCCAGTAATTTCTTTTACTACAGTTCCATCAGCATTTTTAACACCTGCACTTGCACTAAATGTTCCAAAACCATAATTGTGAACGATATCAAAATCTCCACCTTCGTATAAACGAATAGCGTAATAGGTAACATTTGTTGCAGCAGTAGCTCCTGCTTGAACCAAACGCCATTGGATTACACAAACTCTTTTTGGAGCTGTACCATAAGTCCAAGTTGTAATATCCGACTTGAAGGTTGTAGCTCCTTGTGTAATTGGCTCCAATTTAGTATCATCCCAAAATGCAAATATAGAGTTGGTAGGAGCAGTAGAAGCACTTAGCGCAGTATTAGCATTAACAGAAGCTGTTTGAGCTGCATCAAAGGTAATATAGCCACTTGTTGAAGCTTTAAATTGGGTAACAGCTGTTCCAAAAAAGTTCCAAGCAAAAGGAAGTGTTGTGGCTGCACTTAAATTGTTTGATGAGGGACCATTTGTAATTGTGGTAGCTCCTGTTTGGTTCATACTGTACTCAGAGCCTGTACCCATGAATTTGAAATAATAGTAACCTTGGGCATAAGCACCACCACATAATGTTAACATTGCAATGGCGACTAATAGTAGTTGTTTTTTCATTGTAAAATTGTTTTTGGTTTATTGATTTTTTATTTGTTTGTTAATTTTTGGAACTGCAAAATGCGTAAAAAAAACGCTATTTACAAGGATTAATCTATTTTTAATTGCATTTTCTGATAAATGGTGGCTAATGTTTAAATTATTGATTAAATTCGAATTAACAAATAAAAAATTATGAGAGTTTTCTTTCTATTACTAACAATTTTGTTTTCTACCATTTGCAGCAGCATTGCTCAAAAAAGAGGTGAGCATGATATTACAACTCCTTATGCAGATTTAAAAGATTTGAATGGGGAAATTACACATGTTAAAGAAGCACCCAAATTTGTAGGGAGGGTTCCTGGTGTGGTTGGAACCAATTATTCTGCTTCGGATATCAATAATCTTCCCACAAGAAACATCAATAAAATTGCTTGCTTAACTCTAGGGGTGCAAGCCAACGGCAACCGTGAACCCATATTCAAAGGAGTAGAGGGTGGTACTGCTTACTTTGTAGATGGCGTGCGCATCAGAAGCGGTAATTTGAGTCTAGCTGGATTTGGGTTTTAACCCTACTAATAGGTTAATCCATGTTCGACCGCCTTCGGGGTCGCATGTTTATAACTAGATTTTACCGCTATAAACATTTGACTCCAAAGGAGTCAGAAAAACCAACAATCTTTTTAACCTTAATAAAATACTATTATGTTAAACCTATGCCATGGCTCCAATGGGCAAAGCATACTTCACACTTAAAACTTCACACTTAAAACTTAATACTTACTTATTAATAAACTTCGGATTAATCAGGTTCTCCATAGAAAAAATCTCGTTCCATTTTTCTTGGTCGATGAGTTTCTTTTCTAGCACCACTATTTGATGAACACTCTTGCCTGTTTTTAATGCTTCGCCTGCAATATCAGAACATATTTCATAACCAAAAATTGGATTCAATTGCGTTACAATTCCAATGCTATTCATCACTAGTTGTGCGCAATGATCTGCATTTGCTGTTATGCCAATTACACATTTATCAATTAAGCTTATAATGGCATTACCCAAGTATTCAAAGGAAGTAAACATGGCAAATGCTATTACAGGTTCCATTACATTGAGTTGCAATTGTCCGGCTTCTGCAGCCATGGTTACTGTTAGGTCTTGACCAATTACATAATAACAGCTTTGGTTCACTACTTCTGGAATTACAGGGTTAACTTTACCTGGCATAATTGAACTGCCTGGCTGACGAGGTGGGAGGTTTATTTCATTGAATCCTGTTCTTGGTCCGCTACTCAATAGGCGCAAATCATTGCAAATTTTTGAAACTTTAACCGCATTGCGTTTTAAGGTTCCCATGATTTGCACATAAGCTCCAGTATCTCCAGTTGCTTCTATTAAATCTGGTGCCAATTCTACTGGAATGCCGCTTTCTTTTTTGAGATACGCCACACATAAATCTGGATATTTTTCAGGTGCATTTACACGAGTGCCAATAGCTGTTGCACCCATATTGACTTCCAACACCAATTTTTGTGCTTCTTTCAATCTCAATATATCTTCACCAATGGTGGTGGCATATGCATGAAATTCCTGACCCAAAGTCATTGGCACAGCATCTTGCAATTGAGTTCTACCCATTTTTAAAACCTTTTCAAATTCTTTACCTTTTGCCCTAAATGCATTTTCTAAATTGACCAATATTTTTATGTAATCAGTCATTTTCATATACAAGGCAATTCTAAAGGCAGTAGGGTAGGCATCATTGGTAGATTGCGAGCAGTTTACATGGTTGTTTGGATGTAAGAATTCATATTCTCCTTTTTTGTACCCAAGGTATTCTAGTCCAATATTGGCAATTACTTCATTCGCGTTCATGTTACAAGATGTACCTGCTCCACCTTGTATGAGGTCGCTCACAAATTGGTCTTCGTATTTACCAGCAATCAATTGATCGCATCCGTAACAAATGGCTTCAGTAATTTTTGCATCTAGAACACCACAATCTTTATTGGCAAGAGCCGCTGCTTTTTTCACATAACCCAATGCCTTAATAAATCTTTTTTCTCTTGAAATTGGAATGCCTGTTATATTGAAGTTTTCTTTGGCCCTAAAAGTTTGAATGCCATAATATAAATGATCTGGTATATCTAACTCACCTAAAAAGTCATGCTCTTTTCTAGTATTGCTCATTGCTTGTTAATTTGGTTCAATGATAGGGAAAAAGGTTTCAGGTCGCAAGTCGCAAGTTTCAAGTCGCAGGTCTCAAGTCGTAGGTCTCAAGTTGCAGGTTTGCGGTGCATCTGAGGTGCCCCAACCTGAAGGTTGACTTGGTTGGATGTAGCAGGATGCATCTGAGGTGCCCCAACCTGAAGGTTGACTTGGTTGGATGTAGCAGGATGCATCTGAGGTGCCCCAACCTG
>JBILJL010000332.1:0-2956 GCA_044377255.1 Bacteroidia bacterium | reverse complement strand
CCCAATTTGAGTAAATATAGATTCGGTGTGATTCATGCTTTGGTTGATATTTTGGCAAGATAACTTGGAATTTGCTGATAACAAAAAGACAAAAAAAAGACCGCTAATGGTAGCAGTCTTTTTTTTGAAGAAAATAATATTCAATTATCCCTCTAAATCTTGTATATCTAACATGCCTAATGGCTTGCCGTTATCTGTTACTAAAATGGTATCTACTTTGGTTGATTTAAATAAGCCTGCTGCTTCGTTTAACAAGGCAGAGCCTTCAATTGATATGGCTTTACCATAGTCAAAATCGCCAATGTTTTTGCTCAATACATCTCTGCCTTCCGATTGAATCTTTCTGCGCAAATCGCCATCTGTAAATACCCCTTTTAGGCTACCATCTGCATTTACAACTGTAATAGCACCAAATCCATACTCAGTCATTTTAACAATGGCATCCGCTAAATTTGTGTTGGCAGCAATGATTGGGTTCACACCGTTTAATGCCTCTTTCACGCGAACTGTCATTAAACGAGTATCATGAATAAACTGATCAGTACCTACTGTTGTAAAATGATTTTCGGTTAACTGCTTCATAATTTTCAATGGAACAGTTATGGTATGAACACCAAGGTTGATGGCATTTCTGATGTGTTCCATGGTACGAACTGAAGAGAACATTACTTTGGTATCGTAACCATAATGATCTACAGCATCTACAATTTGGGCAACTAAATCAAGTGCATCATGACCTTGATCTTGTAAGCGACCAACAAGTGGGCAAACATAGGTTGCACCTGCATGCATGGCCATATAAGCTTGTTGCAAGGTATAAACCAAGTGCACATTTACCAATAAACCTTCGTTGCGCAGCATTTTACAGGCACGCACACCTTCTAATGAAACTGGAATTTTAAATACTGTTTTCTTAGGATCAAGTCCTAACGCCAATTGTCTTTTAGCCTCAGCCAAAACATCCTCTGCTGTATCTCCTAAAGCTTCAATTTGAAGCACAGGCACTATTTTGGATAATTTTACAATCATGGCATCAACGTCAGTAATGCCTTCGCGCTGCATGAAAGTTGGAGTGGTAGTTAAACCGTTTAAGAACCCTAATTTAAAGGCTTCTTCAATTTCTTTTAAGTTGGCTGAATCTAAATATAATTCCATTTTTTGTTTAATAATTCTATTAATCTTTAATTTAACGAAGGCACAAAAATAATTTTAATTCCAAAATAACCTAAATTATGCCATTTAGTTCTTCGGTTTGAACCCAAAATAATAACACAATCCGAGACTTAAACCTGCAGGATCCAATACTTTAAAAGCGGTTTTTTGGATACTTGAAAATTTCAGAACACTAGTTGGTACCTGAACACCATTAACCTCCGCAAAACTCTCCGCAAATTCTTGTGTGGCTGTATTCAAAGGAATAGCGAAACCAAATTCCAAAACAAAACGATTACCCTTTTTCGAAATAAACTGCCTTTGAACACCCGGCGTTAAGGTAAACATTGGGCTTAAGTTGATTGTGGTTTCTGTGGTTGCGACATTATTAGAACCTGGCACTTCAACCTCCACTGTGGTTGCAAGATCGGTAAATCCAGATGCCCTAGCAAAGGATAAAGATGGGCACCACGCACCTTCTTCAACAACATTAAATACCCCACCTAATCCAATTTTACTACCGTAACCACCTATACCCATATTTAATTCAACCAAGGTTTTGGGTGCCATTCTGTAGGCTAGAGATAAACCAAACGCACCTGTTTTGTAATTTAATCCTGTTCCAATGCCTAAGTAGAAATTAGGATTTTCAGAAGATGAAGCTGACGAAGATTCATTTTTGTAAGGCGATTCGTATTGCGCAAATGCAACATGCGAGCAAATAAAAAGACAAATGAATAAGAATAGTTTATTTTTCATGGTTTATGTTAAAAATGTTTCAATATTAAATTATAATTTATGCTTTTGGTCGGTAGCTCACCTCAATATGGTGCAATTCTATCAATGGTTTTAAAAATTCCTCTAAAGCATAAACACTCAATTGAGAAGCCGCATCACACAGTGCAGTTGCAGGATCTGGGTGGGTTTCAATAAACACGCCATCCACTCCAGCAGCAACCCCTGCCCTACTTAAAACAGGCAAGAATTCTCTGGCACCTCCTTTGGCATCGGCACTAGGGATACCATATTTTCTAATAGCATGGGTGATATCAAAAACAACAGGATAACCTATTTGTCCCATTAAAAAGAAACTCCTTGGATCTACAATCATATCGTTGTAACCAAAGGTAAATCCTCTTTCGGTTAATATTACTTGATCGTTGCCAGAATCAATACATTTTTGAACAGGATGCTTCATGTTTTCTGGCGCTAAAAACTGACCATGTTTGATATTGATTACCCTGCCAGTTTTAGCAGCAGCAACCATTAAGGTAGATTGCATGCATAAGTAGGCTGGAATTTGCAATACATCACAAACCTCACCAGCAGCAGCAGCTTGATCTGGGTAATGAATGTCGGTTAACAAAGGAAAGCCAAACTGCTCTTTTACTTTGGCCAATATTTTAACACCTTTATCCAAACCCGGACCATCATAATATTTTAAACTACTGCGGTTGTCTTTTTGGAAAGATGATTTGTAAATCATTTTGATGTTTAACTTTTCTGAAACTTCTTTTAGTTTCTCAGCTGTTTTCATCATGATAGCTTCATCTTCTATCACACAAGGTCCTGAAATCAAGAATAGCTCATCGCTACCAGCTTCTATATTACCTACTTTTACTATTTTTGTCATAAATCAAATTTATTGTATTTTACTATAACCTCCTAAACAATCCTTCTATGCGTTCAATGGTCATTTTTTCTTTCCAATCTGTTCCCAAAGCATGGTTCCACATATGGGGTAAGTTATAGGCTACATGGGCCATGTCAGTGATTTCTGCATCAGTCCAGTTGGCACTTAAAC
>JBILJL010000331.1:0-2967 GCA_044377255.1 Bacteroidia bacterium | reverse complement strand
TGGGGTAATTAATGCTACGCCTGTACCTTTCATGCTTGTTTTGTTTAGGTAACAAAGGTAAGGGAAGAATTACAATTTTTAAACAGTTACCAAAACAGAAAATAAGTATGGGTTCAAACAGAAATGGCTTAAAGATTTGCTTTCCAAATAATTTTGGTGCCGTATTCACCCCAATCTTTTATGGCTTTTGAAAGTTCCTCATTATATAGTTTAAAAGTAACTTTTTTCGATTTGGTTTTAGGCATTACAAAAGCAGTTTCGGGCAACAATTGCGTTTCTACTTTGGTGGCAAAATAGTTAGTGTTTAGTCGGGGCAATACTATTCCCAATATCATGCCCGGTAGGCCCGTAAACGATTCTGGTCCGCCCGAAACTGGAATTTCATCTGTGTAAAATGCAATTACATAAATAGAATCCATTAAGATAGTACTTGCTTTTCTACAGTTATAACCAGCTATGGTTCTAAATTCATTGTGCATCTTCCATTGGTATATTGGAATACTATCTTCAATTTTATAATTGGCATCATAAATTATTTTTTCACAAGTAATTTGCTTGGTTTCAAAATCCGTTTTTACGGTATTCGCTGCTGCTACTTTCATCCAAGTAAACATCGGATTTTCATCTTCAAGCGTAACCTTATAGAAAGTTTGTTTGGTTTGAAAACTCAGCTGAAAAACATCTGTTTTGTATTTAGGCATTTGTTTCAAACGGGCTTCTGTCCAGCTATTTTGTTCGGTAAAATACTTGTGCATATTTTCCTTGCGTTCAAAAGTTATTGTACCCGAAAGCGCTAAGTTTTGTGCCAAGGATTTGCCAATTGATAATCCTGCAATAATGATTAGTAGAAGGAAAAACCTTGCTAGTATATGTTTAATTCTATGCTCCATTGGTAAAGTTATAAGTTAGGCTAAACATAAAATAACGTCTCAATACAATATAAGTATTTTCATTGATGTAATTGCTGCTTG
This sequence comes from Bacteroidia bacterium, assembly GCA_044377255.1. Lineage (GTDB taxonomy): Bacteria > Bacteroidota > Bacteroidia > UKL13-3 > UKL13-3 > B1. The sequence continues at coordinate 1,996 of JBILJL010000331.1, read as the reverse complement.
CATTTCTGTTAAAGCCTATGTTTTGGTTCAATAAATCTTCTACGCCCACCTTTGCCAAAAGGCTTTCATCCTTTAAAAATTTTCTGCTAATAAAAGCACTTACAATTAAGTTATTGGTGTTTTTACTAAATACTTCCGTTTGCTGCCTAATATTATAAGTAGCATCAATAAACCACCCAAACCTTTTTGGTAAATATACGCTGGTGCTTCCATAAAGTGCATAGGTAAAATATTGAGTAATAACATCTGGTCTCAAAGTGGTAGTAGATCTAAAATAATTAATGCTTGGACTAAAATTAAAATCATATTTTTCTTCTTTGCCATAATTAAACGTGATATCGTAAGGAATGTTGGTATTGATATTTGTATTGGCCTGACTATTGATAAAATTTGAATTTTTACTAAAGTTAGGATTCAAGCTTTGATTCACGTTTAAGTTCAATGATTTTATTTTAAAGTAGTAATACATATAACCACCTATACTTTGGTTGCCATCAACATTTACTGTTTTAAAAATTCTCCTGCCTTGGTTATCTACCTCATCAAAATTTGCAAAATCATTGAAGGTATAACTGTAATTTAAACTCAAATACATGCCTCTACCTTGTATGGGTTTGTTACTATTGAAAGTTATACTAACATCATTGTCAAAGTTCTGACCCAAAGCGGGGTTACCTTTGTAAATCACTAATGGATTACTTAAGTCCTGAATTGGATTTATTTGTTGTAAGCTTGGTTGACGGGTTGAACCGTTGTAAGAAAGCCTAAAATTTTTGGTTGTGCTTAATTTATAGGTTAAGGCAGCTGCTGGAAAAAAGTTTAAAAAGTTTTGGTATTGTGTGGTTTCTCTTATAAGGTCTTTTTGTGTTAAATTGGTATGACTCACCCTACCGCCCAATGAGGTATTGATTTTCTTGGTAATGTACCTAAAAGTAATGCCTCCTTTTTGAATCCCTATATTGTAATTTAAATCATTACTCAAAGAATCTACTCTATTTACATAAGCACCAGCAACATTTTTATTGTAGGTGTTGATCAATGATTTGTTTAAGGTAAGGTGGTAATCATAATCTGCAATGAGCGACCAAGTTTTGTTCAAAGGCTCTGTATAGGTGGTTCTTGCGCCAAAATTATTTCCATTTTCTTCCATCAATTTGAGCTGATCCAAATTTTGTTCGCTATTGATGGTTGAATTGGTATCTCCATTGTAATAAGTAGTTTTTGAAAGCAAATTACCATCGCTCGAATTTTGGTTAATCTTTTGGTCGAATTGAAATGAAAATGACCGGCCTTTTTTATTGAATTTTTTATTGTAATTGATAGAATAATTGCCAGAAATTCGCTCGCCTTTGTTGGTATTTTCTCTTTGGTTGCTATTAACTATTTGGGATAAGCCGTTGTAATTTTTTGATTCAAATATGTTTTGATTTTTGAAGTTTGTTTGCGTAAGATTTGCCTTAATTACCAATGTGCTCAAGGAGTCAAGCTTAATATCTGCTTTTCCATTGATGGTGTTTGCCGATTTAAAGTTATTGAGTTTGTTAATTTGATTATTGAAATACATGGTATCAGGCAAAATGTATTGGGTGTAGTTCTTATCGGCTCCTTGGGTATTGGTTTCTTTGTGTGTTGCCGTTAAGTTAAAACCAAGTTTATCCTTTAAAACCTTATCTCCATAGAAGGCTCCAACGTATTTGGTTTGAGGAATACCATTGCCATTGTACTCGTTAGGGTCTGATTCAAAAAAGGAGTACATGTAACCACTTGCTTCATCATATTCCACATTGTTTCCTCCCATATACTTTTCTCTATCCTCCCAATTCAAACCAGTTTTATTGGTATTGCTGATGGTAGAGAAGGCAGATACTTTTCTTTTGCCCTTAAAGTTATTGTACATGGCTTCACCCTCGTACCTATTTTCGGTCCCATAATTGGTTGAAACGCCTTCTATTTTACTGTCGTTTTTTGTCCCAATTCCAGCACCAACTTTAACAAA
>JBILJL010000049.1:0-11253 GCA_044377255.1 Bacteroidia bacterium | reverse complement strand
AAGCGCTACAAGCGCAGTATCTTTTCTGCCATTTATTTGATAGTGCGCGACCGCCCTTTAGCGGAAGACATCTTTCAAGAAACATTTATCAAAATTATTCATACCCTTCGTTCTGGTAAATACAACGAAGAAGGAAAATTTGGTGGCTGGGCCGTCAGGGTTGGAAGAAACCTAACCATTGATTATATCCGCAAAATGAAAAGAGATGTAACCATTACCGATAGTCAAGGAAATGGCATCTTCGATTACCTTGTTATTGCGGAAGAAAACAAGGAGGATAAAATCATTCAAATGCAATCAGAAAGTCAGCTCAAAGAACTCATCAAGCTTTTGCCAGATGAACAGCGTGAGGTCTTAATCATGCGTCATTGGGGCGATATGAGCTTCAAAGAGATTTCAGATAAAACAGGCGTAAGTATCAATACCGCCTTGGGCAGAATGCGATATGCCCTCAACAATTTACGAAAATTGATGGTTGCAAAAGGGGTTCAGATTTAGTTCACTCTTTCTGGCCTCTCTCGCAGCTCCTTTTTAAATAACCCTTAATTAATCATTGTTATGAAAGCACAAGCAAAAGTTACAATGTTACTAGTGGTTCTGGTAGCATTGTTTTCCTTCGAAGTTCCAAAAGGCTGGTACAAAGCTGGCAGTAATCCTGATCGTTATGAAATTGGTATCGATAAAGGTGCAGGATTAGATGGTACAAATGCAGCAACAATTCGTTCAGAGGGCACACGTGTAAGAGGTTTTGGTACCTTGGTTCAGAATCTTGTTCCTGGTAATTTTGCTGGTAAGCGATTAAAAATGTCGGGTTTCATTAAAACTGCTGATGTAAACGGTTGGGGCGGTTTTTGGTTGCGTATTGATGGCCAAAATGTAAACGATCCTTTCGTATTTGATAACATGAGCAACCGCAAAATTAAAGGTACCACCGATTGGGTTAAATGCGAAATCATTGTGGACGTTCCCAAAAAAGCTACCAATATAGCTTACGGCGCCTTGCTAAGTGGCGATGGCCAATTGTGGTTCGATGACCTAACTTTTGAAGTAGTGGATAATTCTGTTGCCACCACTATTCCATATCCTAAAGAAAATGCGCCTCAAAATCAGCCTACTAACTTGAGCTTCGAATATTAATTCAAGTTTCAATAAAATAAGATTGCCATGCCTTGCGTTTTTCTAGTACAATTGAAAAACAAGCTTATGGCAAACACTTACACTGAAAATGATTTACTGTTTTATTTGTACAATGAAATGTCGGCAGAGGAAGCCAGCAAACTAGAAAATTACCTGGTTTTAGATGCCAACTTACAAACTTCATTAGCAAATTTAAAAGCTGGCATGGAGGTATTAAATAATTTAGAAGCAGAACCTTCTCCTACAAGCATAGACTTAATTTTGGAGTACTCCCAAAAAACAGCCGCAAAATTAGAAGAAGTTTAACACAAAAAAGCCCGATTGAATTGCTTCAATCGGGCTTTTTTGTGTTCTTTTATGTTATTGAACCAAGCTCATTTCACTCACAATGTGAGGCGCACCGCCCAATTTGTCTATTAAAAACAATACGTAGCGGATATCTACATTGATGGTGCGTTTGTACTTTTCATCAAATACAATATCCCCACTCATGGCCTCCCAATTGCCATCAAATGCCAATCCTATTAGCCTGCCTTCTCCATCAATAACCGGACTACCAGAGTTACCTCCAGTAATATCATTATTGGTGATAAAGGCTACTGGCATTTTACCATCAGCTCTCTTGTAAATACCAAAATCTTTTGCCTTGTATAAATCAAGCAACTTTTGTGGTGCATTGAATTCAAAATCTTTGGGATTGTATTTTTCCATAATGCCATCCATTGTGGTCATATAGTCAAATTTTACAGCATCTTTAGGCTCGTAGGCCTGAACCGATCCGTAAGTTAAACGCAAAGAAGAATTGGCGTCTGGATAGAAAATTTTTGTTGGATTCATCTCCATCAAACCTTTGATATAAGCCCTAGCTTCTGGACCTATTGCTGCATTAAACGCATCTACTTGTGGCTTGTAGTTGCTTATATAATGGTTATAAAATCCTTCTACCATCGCAAAGCATGGATCAGCCATTAACTTTTTATAAGTTGGTGCTTTGCAAAATGCATCAAACTTTTCTTTACTGGCAAAAAAACTTTTGGCATAAACCATTTTAGCATAAACCCTAAACTTTTCAGTATTGTTTGCACCCTTCGATTTAAGTATTACCTTCATGTATTCTGGGTGTTGGTCTGCGGGAATATTGTTATAATACATCTCAAGAATTTGAGCCATTATTTTCTCATCTGCGCTTGGAAAGAAAGAAGCGTAAAACTCTTCTCCATTTGCCATTGCCATTTTAATAGCCCTATTTGCTGCGGCTGTGTCTTTGTTGTCTTTTGCATTGGTAGCAAAAGGCATCAGGCTGCTAGCCATGCTATTCATTGAAATGCCTAATATACCTTCACCCAAGTAAGTTCTTTGTAAAGCAATTGGTCTGTAAGCAACATATGCTTTTTCTACATTGGTCAATACATTCTCATATTGAGGCTTTCCTTTTGCAAAATCAGCAAATTTAGTTTCTGATTCTTTCTTAAAATCTACCACTTTTAAACGCTTCAATTGCTCAGTCTGTCCGATAAAATATTTCCAGTAGTTAGCAATCTGCGCATAATCAGCTGATAATTTTAAGCGATCGCCTTCATTCTTATCCATAACCTCTTTCCAAGCTTTTAGGCGAATATCCCTTAAATTAACAATTGTTGGGTTCACTTTTTCAACAGCCAAATCAATGCCTTGCGAAAATTCGTAACGATTGGTTCTTCCGGGAAAGCCGTATATCATGGCATAATCACCTTCTTTTACTCCTTTGGTATTTACTGGCAATGAATGCTTTGGTGTAAATGGAACATTATCCGGGGCATAATTTGCGGCCTCATTACTTTTGTTTGCATAAATTCTAAACATGCTAAAATCGCCAGTATGTCTGGGCCACATCCAGTTATCAGCATCTCCACCAAATTTCCCTACAGATTGTGGAGGGGTGCCTACCAAACGGATATCGTTGAATTTCTGAAAAACAAACAGATAAAAGGCATTTCCCTTAAACATTTCGCGCATTTGGGCATCATAGGCAGTTCCTTTTTTGGCCTCATCAATTAATTTCTTGTAAATTTCTTGCAATTTAGCCGGACGATCTTTTTCGCTCACGCCTTGCAATTGGTTCAAAACGAAATCTGTTTTATCTTCTATTCTTTGAACTATTGAAACCCACATACCTGGAATTGGAATTTCTTCACCATTATTTTTTGCCCAAAAACCATTGTCTAATCGATTATTCTCAGGAGTTGAGTTAGAGGCAATAGCATCATATCCGCAATGGTGGTTGGTTAAAACCAAACCTTTTGAAGAGATAATTTCACCTGTACATCCTCCGTTGAACCAAACAATAGCATCTTTCAATGAACTGTTGTTTACATCGTACAATTGTTCTGGAGTAAGTTTGAGCCCTTTGGCCTTCATTTCCTCATAATTGTACTTTTTTAGTAACAAAGGAATCCACATTCCTTCATCTGCTTTTGCACCTGAACCCAACAAAAGAATTGCTGTCAGGGTGTAAAGAATTTTTTTCATGTATTTTTTCTTTTTGTGTGCCGCAAAGTAAAAACAATTGACCACATCACCATTATTTTTTGATAAATGGTAGCTCCCTTAATAATTAGTTTATAATTTCATAACATATATTTTGGCATTTGAAGCCTATTATTGCAGTAATTATGTTTGGATTAGACACTTCACTCACCGTGTTACTATTGCTTTGTTTGCTCGCAGCAGCAGCATTCGAGTTCATAAATGGATTTCATGATACGGCCAATGCGGTGGCCACCGTTATATATACCAATTCTCTAAAACCTTGGGCAGCAGTTATTTGGAGTGGAATTTGGAATGCAATTGGTGTTTTCGCAGGAGGTATTGCAGTGGCAATGGGTATTACCAATTTGTTACCTACTGAATTACTGCTCGATACCAATATTTATCACAATATTGCCCTGATACTATCTTTGTTAATTACAGCTATTGTTTGGAATCTAGGTACTTGGTATTTTGGAATACCTTGCTCTAGCTCACACACTTTAATAGGTTCAATCATTGGCGTAGGTATTGCTTTTGCCTTTATCTCACCAGAGGGTGGATTTAATTTTGTTAATTGGGGAAAAGCTGGTGAAATTGGACTTTCACTTTTACTTTCTCCTCTATTAGGCTTTAGCTTAGCCATTTTATTAATGTATATTCTAAGGCAGGTAGTTGTTTCAAAAGTAATTTTTAAAGAACCTTCTGCAAACACCCCTCCACCTTTTTGGATTCGCCTGATATTATTACTTACCTGCACTGGCGTTAGTTTCTCGCATGGTTCAAATGATGGGCAAAAGGGTGTGGGGCTGGTGATGTTAATACTCATTGCCATTGTTCCTGGTTATTTTACGCTGAACCTAGATAAAAACACAATAGATATCCGAGATCAAGTTGTAGAAGTAAGAGCCTTATTTGCCAAAATTGATACCAAAGAGTTGAATCAAGATGAAATGTTTCAATACAACAAAGCAAGTAGTAATATTGCCCATTTTGATTCATTGTTATCAACTGGCGCTGCAATAGGAAACTTTGATAACTACCAAAAAGCAGCCTTAAGAAAAGACTTAGTGCTATTAGGTAAATCTACCAAAGCTTTATTAACCAGTAAAAATTTGAGCCTGAGCTTTAGCAACAAACAAAAACTCAAAAAATCGGTTGAAGAAATTAAGAGTTTAACCGAATATGCACCATTTTGGGTGATTGTTATGATCTCTTTAAGCCTTGGATTGGGTACAATGATTGGTTGGAAACGCATTGTTACCACAATTGGAGAGAAAATTGGGAAACAACACCTCACCTATGCACAAGGTGCAAGTGCAGAATTAGTAGCTGCTTCTACCATTGGATTTTCTACTTGGCTAGGATTGCCTGTTAGTACCACTCACGTTTTATCTTCGGGTGTAGCTGGTGCAATGGTAGCTTCAAAAGGTATCAAAAACCTACAAACCAAAACCATTAAAACTATAGCATTAGCTTGGTTGCTCACTTTGCCAGTGTCAATTATAATGTCGGGTTTATTGTTCCTCCTTTTTAGGTGGATACTATAATTATTCTCTTTTTAATTCGCCATTTTCAAAATACATGATATTCAAAATTGAGTTTTGAATACTTTTGCCCTCAGGCTTATTTTTAAATTGATAATTATTGGTCAATGGCCTAATTAAATCCTGTTTTGTAATTGACGATAAATTTCCATGTTCTTTTATCAAAACATTTAAGAAGTAAACTCCTTGTTCATAGCCAATAACGGCGTACTCCTGAGGATCTGCAAAAAATCGCTCCCTGTATTTTTCAATAAAAAAAGTGCAGTTAGGATCCTTAAAATCGAAGAAATATGGTGAAATAATTCTTACTTTTATTTGCTCGCACAAGCCTATTTGAAGTGTTTTAAACTCAAGCCACTTCCTAGTTCCATATACTTGAATATTCAAAAATTGGTTCGAGTCATTCAAATATTTTAAAGTAGTACCTACTAAAAATTCATTTTCACTTGCCACCACAATGTGGTTTGACCTTGTAAGTTTATACTGGTCTTTTAAATCTGTGTATTTACTAATATCTATACTCTTAATGGTATAATTAGGATATTTGCTTTTTAAGGCCAAAATTCTATTGGCTAAAATCTTGTCATTGCTCTCTTTTCCAACCACCACTAAAACATTGGCATTTTCATCTCCCTTGTTTTTGATGTTCTCCAAAATAAAATCACCATAGTACGAAAGGTCTGGATAGGCTGATATCAGAAAAGGATTGTCAATCTTGCTCTTTGTTAAAGTTAAAAAGGGTGAAACATGGTATTTGTTATTTTTACTACAAAAATCTAGCATCCTTTCATTGCCTTCCTTTAAAACCGGACCAATAACCAAATCAGAGTTGAGTACTTCTTTTTTAGCCAATATTTTAATGAAAACATTGGAATCCCTTTTGGTATCATAAACCCTTACTTCAATGGGAATATCAGCTTGTTTAAAGCTATCCAGGGCTATTGAAAAACCCTCGTAATATTGCCTACAAGCATTGCCAATTGCTGCATTCTTGGCTTTAGGGTCATCCAAAATTTGCCTGCTACAAAATGGCATGATCAAGGATACTTGATACTTTTGCTCAAACAAATCGCTGAGTTTGTTCTGACCCAAAACGAGCTGATGAGTACCATTGAAAAGAAAAAGGATAATAAGGATTTTGCGTAACATATTATTCCCATTCTATGGTTGCTGGTGGCTTACTACTAATGTCGTAAACAACTCTATTGATTCCTTTTACTTCATTGATAATTCTGTTGGCAACTAGGCCTAAAAAATCATGCGGCAAGTGGCAAAAATCTGCAGTCATACCATCTACCGAAGTTACAGCCCTTAAGCAAATTACATTCTCGTATGTGCGCTCATCGCCCATTACCCCAACCGATTGTATAGGTAGGAAAATGGCACCTGCTTGCCATACATTATTGTAATGCCCTTTGTCTTTTAGTTCACTAATAAAAATATGGTCTGCTTCTTGTAAAATCCTAACTTTTTCTTCGGTAATTTCACCTAAAATGCGAATGGCTAAACCCGGACCCGGGAATGGGTGGCGATTTAAGATGATTGCTTCCATGCCTAATGCTGTTCCCACATTCCTTACCTCATCTTTAAACAACATCCTCAAAGGTTCAACTATTTTCAACTTCATGTTCTCTGGCAAACCACCCACATTGTGGTGCGATTTTATAGTAGCCGATGGCCCTTTTACACTCACACTTTCTATTACGTCTGGGTATATAGTTCCTTGTGCCAACCATTTGGTATTTTCAACCTTATTGGCTTCATCATCAAATACCTCAATAAATACACGGCCAATGGCTTTTCGCTTTTGCTCTGGATCGCTGATACCTGCTAACGCATCTAAAAATTTCTTCTTGGCATCTATGCCTATAACGTTTATGCCCATATTCCTGTAAGCATGCAGTACTTGGGCAAATTCGTCTTTTCGCAACAATCCATTGTCAATAAAAATACCAGTTAGGTTTGACCCAATTGCCTCTTTCAATAACATAGCTGCTACAGAGGAATCTACGCCACCAGATAATCCTAAAATAACTTTGTCGTTACCCAATTTGCTTTTTAAATCAGCAGTGGTATTCTCTATAAAATGTGTTGGCGTCCAGTCTTGGTTCAAACCGGCAACTTTGCTAATAAAATTATACAACAATGTTTTGCCATCTGCACTGTGAGTTACCTCCGGGTGAAACTGAATAGCATAAGTTTCTTCGTCCTTTATTTTAAAGGCAGCAACCTTCACGCTTTCGGTACTGGCTATGATTTCGAAGTTCTCTGGTATGTCTTGTATGGTGTCGCCATGACTCATCCAAACAACGCTATCTATTGGGATTTCCGCCATTAATGAAGATGAATGAACCGCTTTTAAATTGGCTCTTCCGTATTCCCTAATTTTACTTGGTACCACAAAACCGCCATTTTGCTTGGCCAATAATTGGGCACCATAACAAACACCTAATAGAGGCAATTTTCCTCTATACAAACTCAAATCAACATCGGGTAATATGCCATCATTCACAGAATACGGACTACCACTTAATATAACAGCCTTGGTGGCGGGGTCCAATGCTGGAATATGTGTACAAGGGTGAATTTCAGAATAAACATTGAGTTCACGTAGGCGACGGGCAATTAATTGGGTATATTGCGACCCAAAATCAATAATGAGGACTTTTTCTTCCATAATATGTGGCGAATTTCATTATTTTTTGGCAGATTTTGGAGAGAGAGTTAAATTATGTTGAAATTAATTAGTATTTCAGATTACTTAAAATTGCCTGAACCTACAATTTTGCTAGATGCAAGGAGCGAAGGGGAGTTTGAACAAGGCCATATTCCCGGCGCAATATCTTTTCCAATTCTCAACAACGAAGAAAGAAAATTGGTGGGTACTTGCTACAAACAAAATGGTCACCAAGCTGCTGTAGTTTTGGGTTATGAGTTGGTAGGTCCAAAATTTAAACAGTTTGTGGCACATGCCTATAAAAATTTTGTTGATCAAGAAATCTTTATCCACTGTTGGCGCGGAGGCTTAAGGAGCCAAATTATGAGTAATTTGCTAAGCTCGGCTGGTTTTAAAGTTCATTTAGTGAGAGGTGGTTACAAAACTTACAGGCAAGAAGTATTGAACTTTTTGGCCAATGATTTTGAGTTTGAAGTGTTAGGAGGATTAACTGGTTCTGGGAAAACCTATGTATTGGATGAATTAGAGAGTAGGGGATCTCAAGTATTAAACATTGAAAAATTAGCTAACCACAAAGGATCTGCATTTGGATCCTTAGGCCAAAATCCACAACCAACCCAAGAGCATTTTGAAAATTTATTTTTTGAGGTATTGCGAAAATTCAATTTAGAAAACCCAGTTTGGGTGGAAGATGAAAGCCGATTAATTGGGTCACTACAAGTTCCAACTCAAATATATCAAGGAATACGAAATAGTTTTGTTTATTTTCTTGAATATTCTTTTGAAGATAGGCTTGAACACATACTAAAGGAATATGGTTGTTTTGATAAAAATATATTAATTGAACGAACCAAACAAATTAAAAAACGAATGGGTGATTTAATGAATAGAACAGCCATTGACGCTTTAGAAACAGGTGATTTAAGAGCTTGGGCAGAATTAGTTTTAAGCCATTACGACAAGCAGTATAGGTACGGATTCGGCTTGCGTATACCTGGTAACAGTGAAGCCATTACACTTAAAAATGACGAATTAATTAAAGAGTTACTGTTTGTAAAAAAAATAAGGATAAAAAAAGAAGGATAAAAAAAGATGGTGTTGTAATGAATGCCATTCTTGCCAATTATTTGGTAAAAATTCTTAATACCTTTTTCCTTACAAATAGCGCGAATATGTTTATTTTTGCATAAAATATTTAATAACCACACCATGGCAGGAACAGAATTTTTTGGATCAGAAGAAAAAAAAGAAATCAATGATGTACTTGAAACAGGCGTCTTGTTTAGATTCAACCACGATGCACAAAGAAACAATATTTGGAAGGCACGCGAATTTGAGGCTGAGGTTGCCAAACTCGTTGGTGCAAAATATGCACATGCAGTAACCAGCGGAAGTACCGCTGTTTTATGTGCCCTAGCTGCCGCTGGTATTGGTGCTGGCGATGAAGTAATAGTTCCTCCTTTTACCTACATAGCTTCTGTAGAAGCAGTTATTTTTGCAGGTGCTTTGCCTGTGTTTGCAGAAATAGATGAAACCTTGTGCTTGAGCGCTGAGGGTATCAGAAAAGCAATAACACCCAAAACAAAAGCCATTCTCCTAGTTCACATGTGTGGTCAAATGGCTCAAATGGATGAAATCATGGCCCTTGTTAAAAAACACAATTTAATATTGGTGGAAGATGCTGGTCAGGCAATGGCCGCCAGTTACAAGGGTGTATCAACCGGCTTATTTGGTGTTACGGGTTGTTATAGTTTCGACTTCTTTAAAATTGCCACAGCAGGTGAAGGTGGAGTGATGGTTACCAATAGCGAAACGGCCTATAAATTGGCAGATTGTTTTTCAGATCATGGTCACGATCACATTGGTAATAACCGTGGAATGGAAAACCATCCCGTATTAGGTTTCAATTACCGCATCTCTGAATTACATGCAGCAGTTGGCTTGGCTCAAACACGCAGAGTGCCCATGATTCGCACCTTAAATAACCAACACAAGAAAACCATGATGGCCGAATTAGGCAAAATACCCGGTGTTAGCTTTGCAACAATTCCTGATCCTAATGGCGATTCTGCCACCTTCTTAAATATCCTTTTGCCAAATACCGCAGCTGCCATGCGCGCTGTTGAAGAGTTTAATAACAATGGTGTCGCTGGTTTTAACTATTGGTTCACCAATATGTATCATTTCATTAATCAATGGAACCATATTAAAGAAGGTAAAGTTGCCGCTAAAACAAATGTTCAATTATTAGGTGCGCCTCAAGATTATATTAACATGGAGTTGCCAAAAACCCAAGAAACAATAGGTAGGTTAATTTCGTTTGGTATCAAAGCAAGTTGGACAGAAGCAGAGCTGAACGAATTATTAGCTAAAATGAGCAATAGCATCCAAGCTGCTTTGGTTCAAACCGCTTAAAAATTAAAATAATGAGTCATAAGAATTTTAAATCAATAGAGAAAACTGTTTTTGGCAGGGGTAGCTTTAACCAACTTGCAGAAATTGTTGAACCCAAAAGATCGCTTAACAATAAGTACTTTGTTTATATTGTAGACAACTATTTTAAAGGTAAAGAACTTGAAGCTAGGTTGCAGCAAAAGCCCGAAGACACCATTTACTTTATTGATGTAGATCCGCATGAACCAACCACCGAACAAATAGACCAATTGCGCGATGAAATTTTGGCTCAAAAAGGATTGCCTGCTGGCTTAATTGGGATTGGTGGTGGAAGCATCATGGATATTGCCAAAGCCTTGGCCCTCATGCTTTGCAATGAAGGCCCATCTCAACAATACCAAGGTTTGAACCTAATAAAAAAGCCTGGTGTATACCATTTAGGTGTGCCAACAATATCTGGTACTGGCGCAGAATGTAGCATGACCGCCGTACTAACTGGTCCTGAGAAAAAGCTGGGTTTAAAATGCGATTGGACCATTTTTGATCAGGTTATTTTGGATTCAGAATTAACCAAAACAGTACCTGTTGACAAATGGTTTTATACTGGAATGGATACTTTTATTCATTGCATTGAAAGTAGAGATGGTATCTTAAACAACGCATACAGCATGGCTTATGGTGAGCAATCATTGAAGCTTTGCCGCGATATTTATTTAAGCGATAATGCTGGCCAATCTGCCGAGAACGATGATAAATTAATGGTGGCTTCTTTAATGGGTGGTTTGAGCCTAACCTATTCTGAGGTGGGAGTTTGCCATGCCTTAAGTTATGGCCTCAGCAAAATATTTGGCGAAAAACATTGTTATGCAAATTGCTTGGCCTTTCAACACCTTGGCGATTTCTATCCAGAAGGAGTGAAGGAATTTAATACCATGTTGGCTAAGCACAACATCACCTTGCCTACAGGTTTAAGTGCCAACTGGACTGATGCAG
>JBILJL010000330.1:0-2969 GCA_044377255.1 Bacteroidia bacterium | reverse complement strand
GGAGAGGAGAAAGAGACCAGCCCTAGTCTTTAGGCTGGGGTTGGGGATGTTATGCGCATGAGAGTCCCCAGCCTTAAGGCTGGGGTTTGTGAGGGTCTGTAGGAGAGGAGAAAGAGACCAGCCCTAGTCTTTAGGCTGGGGTTGGGGATGTTATGCGCATGAGAGTCCCCAGCCTTAAGGCTGGGGTTTGTGAGGGTCTGTAGGAGAGGAGAAAGAGACCAGCCCTAGCCCTTAGGCTGGGGATATAGGATGGGGGTTTGGGATTTGGAGGAATTTTTGTTCTTTTGTGGAGTGAAGGTTAATGTTTATACAGATGGTTCGGCAAGGGGTAATCCCGGAAGGGGTGGTTATGGTGCGGTTTTGGTGAGTGGGTTGTATAAGAAGGAAATGAGCGCGGGTTTTAGGTTAACTACTAATAATAGGATGGAACTTTTGGCCGTAATTGTTGCAATAGAATCAATGAAATTGCCCAATTTGGATATTACTATTTATACAGATAGCAAGTATGTTTGTGAGGCGGTGGAGAAGAAATGGGTTTTTGGTTGGGAAAAAAAAGGCTTCAAAGACAAGAAAAACCCCGATTTATGGAAAAGATTTTTGGCATTGTATCCACTTCATAAAATTACCTTTAAATGGATTAAAGGGCATGCTGGTCATGCCATGAATGAGCGTTGCGACCAATTGGCCACAGCCGCAGCAGATGGTGGGAATTTGGCAATTGATGACTTTTATGAAAAGGAGCAGGTGGCAAATAATTTACTATAACAATTGTTAAATTAGCATCACTTACTTTATTGCTTGGATAAACCATGCTTTGCATTTATTTAATTTACTGCAAAATAGTGCACGTGCGTTTTGGGTTGTTACCAACATAGCATTAATACTCTACTTACTGGGCTTGTTATTCTTCAGAAAAAAGAAATTATCTTAACTGTTAAAACTCAATTTCTTCCATCTTCAATGCTACATCCAATTCAACCCAGATTAAGGTAAGCGGGTATTTGGTATAGAGCAGAATTACGCGGTGTGTTATTTCCTCCTTTACAAACTCATGATAGGCTGCAATCTTATATTTTCTGCCTCCCATGCTACATGGCAACCTTTTGGCATCAATGCTTTTGTCATTAAAAAAGGCATCTAACAAACCATTGCCAGAAAGTGTATCAACATTGCTTCTGTTGAATTCAGTTGTTCTAGCATACACGTCCATTGATTCAAATTCCTTCTGACTTTTTTTGCAATCCCTTATAAATACCCAATCGCCAACCTTTATTTGCTTTTCAATATTGGTTTGTGCTTGCAAATTATACAGGGTTAAGCAGCACATAATAGTTAGTAGGAAATACTTCATTCTATCTGGATATTATTTTTATACTTTTCTGTTTTGATTAATTTCCCCTCAGGTGAATATTGTAGCCAAATACTGTCTTTTTCATTGTCAATATAAAACCCACTCGATTCCAGCATTCCGTTTTGATAGTAACTAAGGTATGGGCCATTTTTGATGATCCAAATTCCTTTTAAAACCTTTTCATTTCTTGCACTATCATTAACGAGAACATAATGCAAATTATGGTGGAAGATTTCGCAAACTTGGGTGTAATTGCTATCATAAAATGTTTTTCCGTACTCTCCACTTTTGATGTACTGAGCTTTCAACAAATTTCCACAACTTGCAATGATTAAAAAAACGAAAAATAAAAATTTAGTAAACATTATGTATTTATTTGGCTTCTAGCAGCTGGCTGCTAGCTTCTAGCTGTTTTGGTTATTGGATGTTGCCAGATGCCAGCAGCCAGATGCCAGAAGCTTTTTCCTTAAAACGGGCTATTAAAGTCTTTTAGTGATGGGAGAATTTGGTCTTTATCTGAAACAATAGGTTCGGCCGTTTGCCATTTAATTTCTAGGGTTGGGTCGTTCCAAAACAATCCGCCTTCACTTGCTTTATTGTATCCATTGGTACATTTGTAGAGGAAAAGTGTGTTGTCTATTAGGGTTTCGAACCCATGAGCAAAACCAGGTGGGATCCAAAACATCAATTGATTTTCTGCCGAAAGAATTATATTAAAGCTTTTGCCATAGGTAGGGGAATTTTTGCGAATGTCTACTACCACATCCATAACGGCACCTTGTGCAACGCGTACCAATTTTCCTTGTTCATAGGGTGGTGCTTGAAAATGCATGCCTCTTATAGCCCCCTTTTGAGAGAGGCTTTGGTTGTCTTGAACAAATTTAGCCTCAATTCCAGCTTTATTGAACTTTTCCTCATTGTAACTTTCGAAAAAATAGCCTCTGCTATCTTTAAATATTTGTGGCTCAATTATAAGAATGCCGTTGATTTGGTTGGTTGTGATTTTCAAGTCGGGAAATTTTAATACAATTATAGTGAATCAGGTCTAAAAATGGACCAAAATCTCTATTTGGTGGAAAAAGTACTTCTTGGGTTAATAAATCTATCCTTATTTTTGCCAAATGCAAAACGAAGATAAAAAGCTAAAAAGGTACCGCACTATTATTATTTTTCAATCTGTACTGAATATTTTGCTCCTACTATTATTGGGTTTCTTTACGTATACTTATTTTAAAACCGACAAGAAATTGGCTGTAAAAGAGGTAGAGTTATTTCAATCTGATTCTGCCAAAGTGCAATTGGATAATTTGTTGAAAGAGACGGATTTGGAGTTAACAGAATACAAGGGAAAAAATACTGTTTTGGATCAGTTTTTAAGAGAAAAAAATGATTCGTTACAAGAGTTTGCAGATAGGATAGAGAATTTACTGAGAAAGGGTAAATTAACGCGTGAGGAGTTGGAAAAGGCTAACGATGAGTTAGATTTATTGCGTTATTATAAGCGCAAATACATCGGCCAAATTGATTCTTTGAACAACGTGGTTTTAATGTTAAATACAGAAAATAAAACGCTTAAAACAGATATTAATAAACAAAAGCGTAAGAATGAAGACCTCAA